>JBDOMQ010000243.1:0-3543 GCA_039831725.1 Pirellulales bacterium | reverse complement strand
GCACTCGCACTACTTCGAATTTCTGCAATCGGATCTTTTTGTAACTCTTCAATTGATTTGACTATATCTGTAGGTGGTGCCTGATTTGTCGCATCGACGAGCATAGTAACGCCTCGCAAGGCATTTACGACCACGAGGGCCCGTTTGTACCGCTCTGACTGCTTCTTGTCATCCGAGACGTTCACATCCATGTTGATATCTTTTAGAGAAAGCATCTCTGAAAGTGTTTCGTACGCATCTGTTTGCCCAAGTCTCGCCAGGCCAAGGGCAGCGTTCGACCGTACATCGGTGGATGAATCTCCCATCAACCGCAATAGGCCTTCAATGCTCTTTTGACCCCCAAGCACCCCAAGCGTAAAACCACATGCATCCCTCACACGCGTACTTGTTGAAGTCGTTGTGGCTAACACCGCGGCCACAACATCATCTTGATTCTCAAACGACCTGCTGGCGTTTTGAAGGTTCGTTGCCAGAACCGCTAGAGCCTCGATTGCTGCCTGGGTTGTGGGATCATCGTTATTTTCATTGACACGACGAACAAGTGCCGGCGCTGCCTCTGGGACCGTAAACTCACCGAGAGCTCGACACAAATAGAGCCGCAAGGTTTCTGACTGCTCACCTGTTCGGCCACTACCAACTTCATCATCCAGAATGCTACCTAATTCGGAAGCCAATTTGACATCAGCTTTCAGCCCAGAACCGTTTGGACCACGAAGATCATTTGCAAGGTTCAGCGCCGCCTGCCACCGACCTTCATTCGCACGACGAAGCGTACGAACGTACGCCTGTGGATCATTGCCGAGATGAGCTAGCCAGTGGAAGGCCAGCCAGACACAAACAATAATGGCAACAATGATTCCCGGAACGAGAAACAATTGGACAAGGAACGCCGCACTAGGGGGTTCGACCGGCGGGAGACTGTCATCTGGATTTATTGGTTGATTTGAAGAGGTAGCCATGAATTATTTTTTCAGGAAAAGTTAGAAAAAACACAGATCAACAGATCATACGTCAGATGACAACGGACAACAGCACCATGGACCAAAAGCCACCTTGTTAACATGATAGACTTTCCACCCAGAAGGTGATGCATTGTGACAAAAATAACCGGACGTGACGCTCAGTGGCTTGATGAATCAGCACTTCCGCCACAGCTTACAGCTGCGGAACAGCTTGCCATTGATGAGGCTATTTTAGATCAAGCAGAGTCCGGTCAGCTCGAAAATACGGTGGTTCGCACATGGCAAGCAGGTGCACACGCTGTTGTCCTCGGTTCATCAAGTGAACTTCTCAAAGAAGTGAACAGTGACACGTGTACCAGACTCAATATCCCGATCTTACGCCGCCCGAGTGGCGGTGCGACGGTCATCCTTGGCCCCGGCTGTATTATGTGGTCGATCATAACCCCTTTTAAGAAGGTACCGCCGCTTGAGACTATACACGCCGCCATGCTCGATCCTCTGGCAGCAACCCTTTCCGCAACCGGGCGAGATGTGGCACGAGAAGGCACATCTGATCTAGTCATCCGAGCAGCCGGTCGGGCGAAGAAAATTTCTGGAAATGCACTTCGCGTACGTCGCCAGAGCGTGCTCTATCATGGGACTCTTCTCGATACATTTCCGCTTGAACTTGTTGGACAGCTGCTTCGACATCCTCCACGGGAGCCAGAATATCGACACCAACGGAGCCATGCTGATTTTTTGACGAACCTGTCATTAGGCCGGGAACAAATTGACAAAGCGGTTCGAGCTGCTTTCGCTGCTTGGGATAACAGAACAACATGGCCCCGTCAGCGGGTACAACAACTTGTGGAATCCCGTTATGGAAGGATTTCTTGGACAGAACGACTCTAACCCCAGAAACAGTACGTTTTTGTAAAGCCCATAGATGTTCTCCAGAAATGTTTAAATTACCCCTGTTTTCTAGCCTCTCATCACCAATGGCAGAATGGGTTGAGACGGAGGATCAGGGCGAATAATCAGGCTTTCTCCTCAGGCGTGATTTAGCTTGAGGATCTTTGCCGATTTTCTTTGTAGCGGAGCAAGCTGAGGGTTGGTCAAAAACTAGCCTTCCGCCGCGGTAGGGAAGAACGCTACGGTTTCTCCTTCCACGAATGACATGAGGTCGTCCGGAATATTTCGCAACAGGAGGTTGCAGCAATGCATTTACACTTGAATGCCGCGGACGTGCGCGACATGGTTACCCGCTTATTTGTTGACCTTGGCGCCGAAACTGATGACGCGGCCGATCTACAAGAGAATATTCGTATTGATCGAGGCCGCTGTGTTGCTCGCTGCTATCGAGTAACCGAAATGTTCGCAATGTGGCTCATCGACTGTGGCGTTGTGCAATTCTACAATGCCGATGGTGATATGCTTCATACGGTCAATCTTTTCAACGACCTGCAACCGCAGCGAGTTGCCGCATAGTGCGGTTTTTCTGATCCTTACAGGGTACGGCCATCATGCCGACCACTACGGCAACACCTCCGCGGCTATCGATCGTCATTCCAGCGCCTGGAGACGAGGCAACTCTCGAGGAAACACTCGTGAGCGTGCTTGAGAATCGTCCGGAGGATTCTGAAATTGTCGTCGTTCTTGGCTTTGGTTATCACGATCCGTGGAACGTTGGTGAAGAGGTTCGGTTTATTCAGGCTCCTATTGGATCCAATCGTGTTGCATGTATCAATCTTGGACTTGCCGCGAGCACTGGTCGTATCGTTCATGTTTTAGCTGCAGGATGGCGGGCGACCCCTTTTTGGACCGACGTTGCAGTAGAGCATTTCAACAATGAGCAGGTCGCTGCTGTTGTTCCGCTTGAGGTCGCTTCTGACGATAGCGATAGAATCGTAGCAACTGGCATTGAAGTGGGTCGCGGTGGCAGACGTGTCATGTTGCGACCGTGGGGTGATGCTTCACGATTACAGGGTTTTCATGAGGATGATTATCCATCACCATCTGGCCCTACACTCGAGGCAGGCTTTTGGAGTCGCCAAATGATTGACCGGTTAACGTTTGGATTCTGTCCTGCATGTGGTGATGAGTACGCTGACGCTGACATGGCTGTCTCATTACAGGCGACAGGTGGCCATGTTGTGTTTGAACCGACTTCCAAGATTACCGCCGCGGCAGAGCGGCACCGTCCGCAGCCAGCTTTCAAGGCAGGCCTGTATGGAGAACGCCTCTTTTGGAGGTCTATTGCCGCGGAACCACTGCCACAAAGCCTGGTATTGCATGTTGTTGAGATTCTTCGTCATGCAGTCGTGCGAGCACCACTGGGAACTCTTCCAGTATTAGCCGGCAGGCTGGTAGCACTGCTCCAGTTTGGGATGTACATTCCTCGATTTCGTGAACTATCTGCACTTATACAAAGTTCCCCAACTAGCCGAAAGAATACAACCAACCAGACCGTAGCCGGCCCTGCTCGGCTACTTCGATATGATGAGGGCCACGCTCGTGTTGGACGCCCACATCGTCGCCGCAAATTGCCACTCAAACGAAGTGCCTAATATCGCGAAGTGCCTACTATCGGGCAGGCCCCAGC
>JBDOMQ010000086.1:0-3551 GCA_039831725.1 Pirellulales bacterium | reverse complement strand
TAGAACTCAACGTGTCAGCTTGTTGTCCTGATAATTTTTGGTCGAGGAGTAACTCTATGAAGTCAGTAGTTGCTTCAGTACTTTGCGGGCTGATTGGCAGTTCCGTTGCAATGGCTTCCCAGCCGACCAAAGGCGATCAGCCGGTAGAAGATGTTGTAATCCTTTCCTCAGTCCAGTTTGCTACGCATTTTGAACTAATGAAAAAAATGCTCGAGGGCGAGTGGGATGAAAAGGTGTATCAGCAATTTTCGTACTACGATGGTCTCGTCTACGAGGTAATAAAAAAGTACGAGAATACCTATCAAGACGATGCTGTATGGGGGGCATTCTTAAAAAAGCGAGTTGACGTGCACATGCATGTTTTCAAAGAGATGAAGCCACTCATTAAGAAAAGGCAGGCTGGTGAGCAGCTATCAAACGAAGAACAAGTTTGGCTTGAATCAGCCGGCCAAAAGATATGGGACGAATTGTTAAAGTAGAGTGTTCCTAGTTCTGTGAGATATTCATACACAAAAGCTTGCTTTTCGTCCGGACTAAAAGAAAGCCGTTCGATACAGCAGGAGTCGCTCGACACTCTTCGTCAAGTTCCCGCCTTCCCGTGACCTCAAACCTCTCATCGTCAGCTAGTGTCACCATCTCTCCGTCACTTGAGATATTAAGAATATTGTCCCCAATCTGTATTGGAGACACCGAGAAGTTGCCGCCGACGCGTTCCTTCCAGATGATCTCTCCAGTTGCTGCATGAAGACACGTTACGACACCTTTGTCTCCCCAGAGATAGAGACGCCCTTTAGAAAACAGCGGTGTTGGAACGTAAGGTGCTGTGCTACGAGGTATCTCGTAGATGATTTCACTGGAGGCATCTTGTGTTACTGGAGGTTTGATAGCAACAAGAAGATTGCTTCCGCCACCACCACTGCCGCAGGTGCCTATCAGTAAATTTCCGGCATAGACGGGCGAGGCAACGGTTCGTAGAGGAAAGCATTTGTTTTCCCAAAGGACGATACCTGTTTCAGGACTAATCGCGTACATACCATGCGCTTTACTTGTACAAATGACTTGCGGTTCGATGTCCACGTCTGCCAGAACAAGTGGCGTGGAATAGGCTGCCTTTTCGGCACCGTCACGTGGTAGCTTCCATCGTACCTCTCCGGTACTGGCATCGATTCCGACGATAGTTCCCTCAGTGTTCTGCTCGAGCGGGACAATGACGACGTTTTCCCATACCACGGGTGAGCCGCCAAAACCATGTTGGCCTACGTATGGGCCGAGTTGAATACTCCATCGGAGTTCGCCGTCGTGAGTCATGGCTTCGAGATGAACGTTTTGGCTTGTGCCCCAAAGCCAATAGATGCCTCGAGAGTCAGCTGTTACCGTGCTGGATGCGGAGCTGTTTTGCTTGTGATGGCGTTCTATATCACCTGGAAAATCATGGCTCCACACGAGCTTCCCGGTGTGAAGATCGTGACAAAATAGATGACGAACGTTGCGTTCTTCGTCAGCAGACGTCAGATAGATTTTTTGATCCCAGATCACTGGAGAGGAGTGCCCTACTCCCGGTAGATCAGCTTGCCACGTCCAGTTGTCAGTGGTCCATGATGAAGGAATGGTTTCTGTAGTGGCTTTTCCCGTGCCGTCTGGTCCACGGAATCGGGGCCATTGATCAGGAGATGCAAAATCAGGTTCAACACATTGGGCAAACGAGCCCCAGATGAAGAACAGTAGGAAAAAAAACTGAAGTTTCATGAGTGATCTTGGTCAGAGGTTGAGACTAGCGGAATGGATACGACGTGGCGTCTTGGTGTGATGGCGTAGAGCCAGTCTGTTGCTAATGACCAATTGGTCGCGTGCGTCCTTCATCGATTGCTTTCTGCAGTTGTTTCGTAAGAACCCGGGCCTGCTCTGTTGCTGTTTCATAAAGATTATTCTTCTCTGCCGGATCAGTATCGAGATTAAAGAGTTGGTATTTGGGGACGGTCGTGTTTGCAAGTTCTTGTTCAACGACGACATTGCGTGCCTTGCCACGTTCGTGTCGGAGTAACTTCCAGTTGCCAACTCGCAGCCCATAGTTTCCGTTGTTTCCATTGTCTTGTTGGATGAGGTGGTCCCGTCCCTTTGCTCCTTTTTTGCCAAGGAGCGCGTCACTGACGTCGAGACTATCAAGACAGGCATTGTCGTGAATATGATGATCGACAAGGGAATTGAGGCTCGTTGCCAGATCGATTGTGCACACTATCTCATCCGATACTCCTGAGCTAATAGTGCCGGGCCAGCATGTAATAAAAGGGGTCCTCGTGCCGCCTTCATAGATGCTGTATTTCCCTCCTGAATAAGGTCCAGCTGCATGGTGACCGCCATTTTTTTCAATGGCCTGATCTTTGTAACCGTCATCAAGGACTGGTCCATTGTCACTACAAAAAACAATGAGTGTGTCATTCGTGAGTCCTTCATCTTCGATTGTTTGTGTCAATTCACCAACACACCAATCAAGTTCGAGGATGGCGTCACCTCGGGGGCCAAGTTGTGACAGGCCCTGAAATCGTTCATGCACGATTCGAGGAACATGGCATTCGTGTGCGGCAAAAAATAGGAAGAAGGGTTGGTCTTTCGGTCGTTCTTTCCGAATGAATTTCTTGCTTTGCTTGACCCATGTGTCTGCAAGGTCTTCATCGCGAAATCGTGCAGCGTGTCCACCGGTGTAGAAACCAATGCGGCTTATCCCGTTGTGAATCGTCTGGTTGTGTCCGTGCGACCAGTCCATTTTAAGTGTGTCGCGTGCGGTTACGCCTGTTGGCTGGTCTACCGATGGTTTCTTTTTGCCGACCCAAAGTGGATCATTCGGGTCAAGGTTTTTGACACGATGATCCTCGACGAATACCTGTGGTACACGGTCATTTGTTGTAGGGAGAAGGAAGCATGTGTCGAAGCCGATCTCGAGTGGACCAGGGTTGAGTTCGCCGTTCCAATCAGGGCCGCTCGGTCCGCCCAGCCCAAGATGCCACTTGCCAACAACGGCAGTATTGTAGCCGGCATCACGAAGCAATGAGGCAATTGTCGCGGTGCCCGGTTGGATGATCGCCGGAGCATTTGGAGCAGCAATCCCTGTCCCTTTCCTTCGGAACGCATAGCTGCCCGTTAAAAAAGAGTAGCGAGTCGGTGTGCACGTCGATGCCGAGCAGTATCCGCTGGTAAACCGCAAGCCTCGTTCAGCAAGGGCGTCAATGTTCGGTGTTGTAATTGCTGTTGCCCCATTGCAGGAGACGTCACCGTAGCCGACATCATCACCCATGATTACGATGATATTTGGTTTTGCTTCAGGTTCTGCGGCCTGCGTTGTGGTCAAAGAAAACCCTACAATCGCTCCGGCCAGAAGACAGTATGATGCAATTGCTTGTAGGCATTTCTTGTTTTCTGGTGCACAGTAGGTTTCAGTTACGTGGGATACAAATGACTTCATGAGTTTGTCCTGGTCTGAGGAAATGCATTCTTGTTCGCTGTATCTTACATGTGATTAGTTCAGTTCGCACGGGGAGGTGCTGACGTGGCATCCT
>JBDOMQ010000348.1:0-3568 GCA_039831725.1 Pirellulales bacterium | reverse complement strand
TAAATTCCTCTTTGAATTCAGCATCGAACACTTCCTGGAACAAGTCCTTAAAGCGACCATCATATCCTTTGAGTATTGTGTTTTTGGTTGAAAGGTAAACTGGATAATTTCGTGCTAGACCGTACCGGAAACTTGCTCGAGCAAAGTCGCGTATCGAGTCATCTCGGTTGTACATTGCCAGCGCGACACCGCTGGATGGAAAGTCATAGACGTTCATCTCCATAGGCGCAGATCCATCAGATGGAGCATAAGTCAAAGTAAGTTTCCCAGGTCCTGGAATCTTCAAATCCGTTGCACGATATTGGTCTCCAAATGCGTGCCGACCAACAACAATTGGTTTTGTCCACCCCGGAACGAGCCGTGGTATATTTCCAATAATTATTGGTTCTCGGAAGATCACCCCACCAAGAATATTGCGAATCGTACCGTTTGGACTTCGCCACATCTTCTTCAAATCAAACTCTTCTACTCTTGCTTCATCCGGAGTAATCGTAGCGCACTTCACACCCACGCCGCACTCTTGAATCGCGTGAGCCGCATCAACTGTAATTTGGTCATCTGTTGCGTCTCGACTTTGGACCGACAGATCGAAATAACGGAGGTCTACATCGACATACTGAAGAATCAGTTTCTCCTTAATGAACTCCCAGATAATTCTGGTCATTTCATCCCCATCGAGTTCAACAACTGGTCCTTTTGCTTTTATCATTTTTGCCATACCTCGATTCACTCCTCGTTACTTTCGGTCAGCCTGACTCTATCTTCGTATGCACTCATGGAGCACATAGATGTCTGTTGTACCAAGACACTGGCTCCCTTCCACAGGCAGTCCCGATCTTGGGCGAATTGCTGCAGTAAAGTTTGCTTATATAACTTCATACCTTTGGTGATTACCGCATGAAATACTTCTAAAGTAATGGAACTCGCTCACTCCCATTTCACGGAAGAGGCTAGAGGAACTGTCGGCCTAGCGTTCAATATTCCGACCTACTGAAGTACTTTATCTAACTCTCGACGAATCAATTTCGACCACTTTTTATACCCATCTCCATTCAGGTGAAGCTGGTCATCAACAAACAGTTCATCTCGCGGATTCCCAGAAGGGTCCAGAAAATGATCTGATGTCGAAATAAAATAGGTATCAGGCATCGATAAAGACAGTTGCTGGAGTCGAGCATTCACCTCACGAATCAATGGCCATGCAGAAAACCGTTTTCGTGTCGGTGTTATTTCAATGAAAAAAATTGGGGCCTGTGGTCGATGCTTTCTAGAAACTTCTGCAATATATCTGGCACATTCTTCTACCTGTTCAGGAGAGTGGTCTTCTGCTTTACCCTGGACATCATTGGCTACAAACACAACTAACGCGATGTACTCGTGCGAATGAATCAACCGTTTTGCAAAAACTGCCAAGTCAGTGTACTTCGCGCCACCGTACCCTCGCTGCACTACTCGGTATGGTCGCATATCATTCTCAATAGTATCCCATCGCCGGATGCTACTACTCCCTATAAACAGAATGGCCTCGTCTGGATCGCTCTGAACGATATCCCTCTGCTCAAGTGTCTCAATATCCTGACTCCACCGTCCCGTTGCCTTTTCTCGATATTGAACGAGAAAATCCTCTGCCGGATCTGTCTCCGTGCCATGAAGACTTCCTGTTGCTGGCCTACTTTGTGCAGCGAGATCAACCGCATTAGCGAGAAAAAGATATGTGATGCATGCGCAGACAGACAGCGTTACATGGCAAGGTATTCGTGCAGAGCACAAGTGTTTACGCACAATTAAAAAAACAGTCTTGTTCATACTTATAGTATGATTGAATTTTTAATTTTTTAAACGTTTGGCTCCCAATAAAGTTCATGGCATTCCGGCAGCTCTGATCTCACTGGTTTTCACAAGAGAGGCTTTTAATGGACTCCTTCTTTTCTCAATTTTTTGTCTCTTCAAGAAATACTCTGCCCTTGTTATGCCTGGTATTTATTCACTTCATCTTCAATTTGAAGGATGCGTACCCTGCTCAGAAAAGCAGTCGTCCAAATATTCTTTTTATTGCAATTGATGATTTGAGGCCTGAACTTGGCTGCTATGGCAACAAAGGCATTCACAGCCCAAATCTCGACAGGCTTGCAACGCAAGGCCGATGCTTTCTTCGCGCATATTGCCAAGAAGCCATTTGTTCACCATCGCGAGCAAGCCTTCTTACCGGGTCTCGTCCTGACACAATTGGTGTGATCGAAAACCGTGCATATTTTCGTGACCTCAACCCACACATCGTGACACTACCACAACACTTTATTGCACATGGCTATAGCGCCGTGTACAGCGGAAAGATATTTCATGGAGGTATGACAGATGAGCAGCACTCGTGGAATCACAAGCCGAATAGAAAGGGGCTCACTCGCCCAACAACTGTTGGTGGTAACGCGCTTCCTGAAAACCAAAGAATCTATGCAGAAAATAAAGACCGCATGGTAGCGCTCTATGGTGAGAGTTCTTCTCGAGGACTGATTCATGGCCCTGCGTTCGAGGCTGCACAGGTTGAAGATGACGGGTATGTTGATGGGTACAACACAAGCGTTGCCATACAAACCCTCGACGAACTGGTGCAACAAGACAAGCCATGGTTTCTCGCACTTGGCTTTGTTCGGCCACACCTTCCTTTCCACGCGCCAAAAAAATATTTCGACCTGTATGACCCAGAAGAAATACAACTCACGACATCCCCAGAACCTCCTCAGAATGGAGCCTCGATGGGGCTTCATGCATCTTTTGAACTTCGTACGCGACATGGCATACCCAAGTCAGGACCGATCAACGAGTCACTCTCCAGAGAACTTCTCCACGCATATTACGCATGTGTTAGCTATGTCGATGCTCAAATTGGACGACTCATCACTGCGATTGAAAAGAATCAGGTACGAGACAATACGATTATTGTTGTGTGGGGTGACCATGGCTGGCACCTTGGGGAGTATGGCATCTGGGGAAAAGCTACGAATTACGAGATTGCCACGCGAGTTCCGCTTATCATCTGCACACCATCAATGCCTCAAAAGGGAAGTCCTTCTGATAGCCTTGTTGAGTTAATTGACATCTATCCAACACTCTGTGATCTCGCCAACATCCCTCAGCCAGATCATCTTGCGGGAGAAAGCCTTATCCCGGTGCTCCACAATCCCAATGCAATTATAAAGGGTGTAGCCATGAGCCAGTTTCCGACCCCAGCACTTCGTGAATGGGCAGCTAATCCATTGTCGCCTGAAATGCGGGAAACTTTTTTTGGCCCACTCATCAGTCAGGTGGAACAAAAAATCAGAAAACAGCAAGGCAGCCAGTGGAACCGAGAACTTTTTGAAAAGCATCTTATGGGCTACACGATTCGGGACCCTCGCTACCGATATATTGAATGGCGTGACACACGCAATTCAAATGCAGGGCCTATATACCAGGAACTCTACGATCATCTCAACGATCCACATGAAACAGTTAACGTTGCACATTCACAGCAGAAAGAAGTTGTACGCCTATCACGCGAACTTCAACATCTTTTAGGAAACTAAACGTA
>JBDOMQ010000005.1:0-3575 GCA_039831725.1 Pirellulales bacterium | reverse complement strand
AAACTTCTGGGAGTTTCCAACGGTGTCGATGGGACTCGGCCCGATTATGGCTATCTATCAGGCTCGATTTAACAAGTACCTTCAAGATCGTGGTATCAAGGATACGAGTCGCCAACGAGTTTGGTGTTTCATTGGTGATGGTGAGTGCGATGAGCCAGAAACGCTTGGTGCCATTTCACTCGCATCCCGTGAAGGCCTCGATAATCTTGTGTTTGTTATCAACTGTAATCTTCAGCGTCTGGACGGTCCTGTTCGTGGAAACGGGAAGATTATTCAAGAGTTAGAAGGTGTTTTTCGTGGTGCTGGCTGGAACGTCATCAAGGTGATTTGGGGTGAGGAATGGGATGGGCTTCTGGCAAAAGATGAGCATGGACTCCTACTTAAGCGTATGAATGAAGTGGTTGATGGCCAGTATCAAAAGTACGTCGTTATGCCGGGAAGTTATATCCGAGAGCACTTCTTTGGGGATGAGCCAGAACTTGCTGAGATGGTTTCTCATCTCTCTGATGAAAAGTTGAAGAAGCTTCGCCGCGGCGGACATGATCCCGAAAAGGTTTATGCAGCATTTCACAAAGCTGTTCATGAGCGAGATATGCCAAATCGGCCTACCGTCGTGATTGCGAAAACGATTAAGGGGTATGGGCTTGGCGAGGTTGGTGAGGGACGAAATGTCACGCACCAACAGAAGAAGTTGAACGAGGACGAATTGCGGGCTTTCCGCTCGCGGTTTGGCATTCCGATTTCAGACGAAGAGGTTGCAAAAGCTCCGTTTTATAAACCGGCAGAGGATTCACCAGAGATGAAGTATCTCAGGGAGCGTCGCGAGGCTCTTGGGGGGTATGTTCCGACTCGTCCTGAAAAGTCTCCGCGACTCAAAACGCCAGGCCTCGACGAGTATCGGCCATTCATCGAAAAGAGTTCTGGTCGTGAGGTGTCAACAACCACAGGTGCGGTGACGCTCATGGCGTCGCTACTCAAAGACAAGTCGGTTGGCAAATATATTGTGCCTATCGTTCCCGATGAATCACGAACCTTTGGTATGGATCCCTTGTTCAAGCAGTGCGGCATCTATGCACATACTGGGCAGCTTTATGAGCCAGTTGATTCAGATCAATTGCTGTACTACCGGGAGGCTAAAGACGGCCAGATTCTTGAAGAGGGGATCACTGAAGCCGGAAGTATGTCTAGTTTCGTTGCAGCCGGCACGAGCTATTCAAGCCATGGTGTCCCGATGATTCCGATGTTTATTTACTATTCGATGTTTGGTTTCCAGCGGATCGGTGACTTAATCTGGGCTGCATGTGACATGAGAGCACGGGGTTTCATGTTCGGCGGAACAGCGGGACGCACGACGCTCAACGGTGAGGGGCTTCAGCACCAGGACGGCCACAGTCATCTATTCGCAATGGCCTACCCCACAGTTCGGGCGTATGACCCTGCTTATGTGTACGAGGTTGCAGTGATCATGCTTGAGGGCATGGATCGCATGTTTGCGAAGGGTGAAGACTGGATCTATTACGTCACGGTGTACAACGAAAATTACGAGATGCCTTCCATGCCCGAGGGTTGTGAAGAAGGCATTTTGAAAGGAATGTATAAACTTCGAGACGTTTCAGCAAAGAAGCCAGTATCTCAGATGCCTCACGTGAATCTTTTTGGATCGGGAGCGATCTTGCGCGAAGTTTTGCGAGCGGCTGACATTCTAGCTACGTCATGGGGCGTTGATAGTACCGTGTGGAGTGTCACGAGTTGGAAAGAGTTGAGACGCGATGCGCAGGAGGCACGTCGCTGGAACATGCTGCATCCTGAGGAGCCTCCGCAAACGAGCTATCTGGAAGATGTCCTCGCTGGTGCGGAGGGCGTGTTTGTAGCGGCAAGCGACCATGTTCGGGCTGTTCCAGAACAACTTGACCCGTGGATTCCGGGTGGGCTTTTTGTGCTCGGAACAGACGGTTTTGGGCGGAGCGAGACGCGTGAGCCATTGCGTCGTCATTTTGAAGTAGATGCTGAATGCATCGTTGTTGGAACGCTGTCTCAGTTGGCCAAGCAGGGAGCAATTGGCGCTGACCGCGTGGCTAAAGCGATTAAGAGCCTGGATATCGACCCTGATAAAATTGATCCAGCCTCAGCGTAGGTCAGCAAAGAATCATTTTTCAGCTATTCCCGTCCGTTGGACCCCAAAACATCTGCTAGAATTAAGAAAACAATTTCGTTGATAATTTCGGTATCAAATCGGCTCGATTTGATTGGACTGCTTACCCAATTCGATTCACTGCGTGAGACAGAATGGCGACAGAATTTACCCTTCCCGACCTTGGTGAAAATATAACTTCCGGAGACGTTGTTTCAGTCCTTGTGAAGGCTGGCGATGTCGTTGAGCCAGGTCAGTCAGTGCTTGAAGTTGAAACCGACAAGGCTGTGATTGAAGTGCCGTGTCCGCCGGGCGGCGTAATCCAGGAAGTGCTTGTCAAGAAGGGCGAGACGGTAAACGTTGGGCAGGCCCTGCTTTCTCTTGGCGCGTCGGCTCCACAGCCTGCGGCTCCACAGCCTGCAGCGTCCCAGCCGACGAAGGAATCAGTCGAGCCAGAAAAGCCATCACCCGTGGTGGAATCGAGTGAGCCGGCGGTGGTGGCACAACCATCGCCTGCAACACACTCACCAGCCGCCGTCGCGGCGACAAATGGTGAAGCGAAGAACGACGCTTTGGTAAGTGAAGCTACCAATCCAGCTGGTCCAGCGGTTCGAAGATTAGCACGCGAACTCGGTGTTGATCTAGGACGAGTCTCAGGGAGTGGCCCATCGGGACGGATCATCCGTGAGGATGTTGTGGCGTCTGTACGTCGATCTGGCGGTCAGGCCGGCTCGTACTCTCGGGCAGAGCGTTCCGGCGGAGAGCAAGATGATTGGGGGCCGGTTCATCGTGAGCAAATGTCTCGGATGAGAAAAACAATCGCCACAAACATGGTTCGTAGCATGGCGACTATTCCTCATCTCACCAACTTTGACGATGCTGATGTCACGGAACTTGAGCGGCTTAGGAAAGACAGTGCTGCCGAATATGCAAAAACCGACGTGAAGTTGACGGCACTTGCTTTTGTTGTGAAAGCGGTCAGCCTGTCGCTGCGTCAGCATCCGGGTGTCAATTCGTCTGTCGACATGGAGAAAGGCGAACTAATCTACAAAGATTATGTCAACATCGGTTTGGCTGTTGATACGCCTCGTGGTCTGGTTGTTCCAGTATTGCGGGGTTGTGATCACCAATCAATTCCGCAGATAGCGAAAGAGATTGCTCTGACCGCTGATAAAGCGAAGAATGCTCAATATGGAGTTGAAGATTTGCGTGGCGGAACGTTTACGATCAGTAATCTTGGCGCAATTGGTGGGACGTTCTCCACGCCCATTATCAATTATCCAGAAGTTGCTATTCTTCTGATTGGAAGATCAAGGAAACTGCCTGTTGTGTTTGAAGATCGCGTCGAACCGAGGCTCATGATGCCACTTTCGCTATCCTATGATCACCGGGTGATCGATGGTGCTATGGCAGCACGATTTTTGAAAGAAGTCATTGGTTATCT
>JBDOMQ010000286.1:0-3600 GCA_039831725.1 Pirellulales bacterium | reverse complement strand
GTCGTCAATGCTGACCTTGCAGACCGGGAAGCTGTCACAGAAGCCATGCGAGGTTGCAAGGCTGCATACTACCTTGTGCACTCGATGGTCGCCACAGGTGGTACATACGCTGATCGCGACCGAGACCTCGCCCGTATGTTTGCAAATGCAGCACGATCGGCCGACCTACCGCGAATAATATACCTCGGCGGCCTTGGTGAAATGGGTCCAGACCTTAGTCAACACCTTCGTTCACGACGCCAGGTCGAAGAAGAGCTTGCTTCATCGGACATACCAGTCACAACATTTCGAGCTGCCATGATCATCGGATCCGGTTCGGCATCTTTTGAAATCTTGCGATATCTTGTTGAACGCCTTCCGGTCATGATCACACCAAAATGGGTTACCACAGAATGCCAACCGGTTGCTATCTCTGACGTTCTTCACTGGCTTGTTAGCTGTCTTGAGGTTCCAGACACAACCGGCAGGACTCTCGAAATTGGCGGTGATGATGTTATGGCATATCAAGAACTCATGCGAGTCATGGCAGAAGAACTTGGCCTACAACGACGAATTATTCTGCCTGTACCAGTACTGACACCCCGGCTGAGTTCACACTGGATCAATCTTGTCACACCAGTCTCGTACCGAATTGCTCGCCCACTTGCCGAAGGACTCAAGAATCGCGTTGTTGTGACGGATGACACGACTCAACGGCTCATGCCGCACAAGGCACTTGGTGCTCGTGAAGCAATACGGCGCGCTCTCCAAAAAATCGAACAGCAAGCCGTTGAAACTCGATGGAGTGTTGCAGGCCCGGTTCCGGGCGATCCATCTTGGGCCGGCGGCACAGTCTTTACCGACGAACGTGTTGTTGATGTTGAAGCAGATCCGGCAAGCCTATATGCGGCAATCTGCCGTATTGGTGGAGGCAACGGATGGTATGCGGGAGACGTTCTCTGGCGGATCCGAGGATGGATGGACACGCTTGTAGGAGGCCCTGGTCTGCGCAGAGGACGAAGACTCCCAGAAACAGTCGAGTTCGGCGAGACACTCGATTTCTGGAGGGTCGTTGGAATCGACAGAGACCGTTTTCTCTCGCTCCGCGCAGAAATGAAACTACCTGGTGAAGCCCAGCTTGATTTCAAAATTGAACCTATCGAACCGAACCGGGAACCACCAATCACACGACTCGTTATGACCGCGCGATTCCGTCCTCGGGGCCTTGCTGGGCTCCTATATTGGTATGCAGTCGTTCCCCTTCATGAATTTGTCTTCGGAGGAATGCTCCGAGGAATTCGTAAAACAGCCGAAGCAATGCATCGCTCAAACACCCCACGTCAAAAAGTATCCCCAGCACACGATGAAGTTCCAGGCTATGGGCGAGCCCGACTCTGGCTAGGAATTACTGGCGTTGGGAGCATTGTCACAATTTCTTCCGCTGCACTCTTTTTTCGTCTCCCAGAACAATTTCTTCCTGGATCCGGCGCAGCATTAAGCAACCAGATCAACGGCATTCTTGCATTCATCCTGTTGTACACGGTCCTTCAACTACCACTTGATCTTTTTGGTGGCTATCTTCTACCTCGTCAATACCAAAGACAGCATCCTCATTTCAACCACTTCCTTGCCGTCCTTCTTCGGGGAGTCTGTGTTCACTCAGCACTCCTGGCACTTATCGGAATAACACTCCTTCTTGCTGCAAGAACCGCTGGCATTCTTGGTGTTGTCGGTATTGGGACGCTTCTGGTCATCACGTTACTGCGTGGGTCAATTACACTTGCTGCTGCCATTGCTCATCTTGAACTCACCCCTAGCACTCCTGAACTTCACGATGACCCAGCGTTACCAGCTGTCCCTGCCTACATGGGCGAATCTGATGATGAAGGTTTTGCCGGAAGTATTGTCGGGTTGTTCCGACCCAGAATTGTGTTGCTACCTATGCGGTGGCGCGAGGTACTCGACTCTGATGCATTTCGCGTTGCGGTCCAGCGTAGACAGATGGCTATCTCGACTGGCAGTTGGTGGCGTGGGCGCCTGCTTGCGCTCACGTTTACTATTGCTGGAATTATTTTATCTGCCACCCTTGTTGGTAGCAGCCAACTTGCCTCGGCTCAGGGTATTGTCACCTTCAGCCTGATTTTCACCCTGTGGTCATTCCTCGGACTGCTCACGCTACCGACGCCAAGCCGTCGTGGTGTCGCTGAAGTCGACCATGCTCTTCTCGCACATGGCTGTGATCGAAACATGCTGGAACGGACGATCACGAACCTAGACAATCTTCAAGATCGTGAACGCGAGCGGCCCCCTCTTATTGAAACCGTATTTCACCCCGTTCCGAGCGTACAGGCTCGACTTCATGGGCCACATGCAACCGGCATCAAAGGCACATGGAATGCCGCAAGAACAACTGTTGCAATTAGCCCTGCTGGACTTGGGCTTCTAGGAAGAGCCGTCCATTGCAACTGTGGCAGACCCGCACTGTGGGTATTTCTTCCAATCGACTAGACCATACCCTGAATTACTACCGTATCACTGCCACACTCAGTCGCGGCTATTGAGCTTACTTAGCAATCGAAGTATCTCGAGATAAAGCCAGACAAGTGTCACCATGAGTGCAAATGCTCCATACCATTCAAGGTACTTTGGTGCACCGCGTTTGGCGGCTGTTTCAATGAAGTCGAAGTCGAGGACCAGATTCAGTGCTGCAATGATGACAACGACAACACTAAAGCCAATGCCAACGGGACCTGCTGAATGAATGAATGGTATTGGAAATCCAAACATCCCACCAATCATTGAGATGAGATAGACAAAGAAAATCCCTCCTGTCGCCGCTACGATACCTAACTTAAAATTTTCAGTTGCCCGAATCAGGCCCGATTGATAGCACAGCAGAAGCGCTGCAAGCGTGCCAAACGTTCCTCCGACTGCTTGAATGACAATACCTGGATACTGCGCCTCAAAGCTCGCTGACACACCACCAAGAAACAGACCCTCAGCAAGTGCGTAAACCGGTGCGAGCATCGGCGCCCACGTCTGCTTAAAACAGATTACTAACGCCGTAATAAACCCAACAATCAAACCACCGAACACCCATGGCATTGCTGCCCCAGAGTTTGCTTCAGCAGCAACGGCATTAAATGTTCGCGACCAGGTAAAACATGCAGAACAGAATGCCAACGCAAGAAGAAACATTGTGCGGTTCGCAGTGCCTGTCACCGTCATGGTCGTGACAGGGACACTTTCAGCAGCACTATCACGAGGCTGCAAACCAAAGTCTTCGAACGTGCGAGAGTTGAGAACAGGGTTTCCTGTACGCATGGGATTCTTAACCTTACCTTCTTATTTCAGGACATCACTCTGCGACAGCATCAAAAAGTCGAGTGACATGAGTTCACTCCAAATTATACTGAATCAGTATGCCACGTGTCGCTACCAAATATCTTCTTATTGTTTCTTGGATCATTCCTACATAGCAAGATCATGAACACACGTACCTGACAAGCACATGGACTACTTTCCAAGGGTTTTAACGCATCTCGATAACCGGGCTATTCCTCGCTTCCTCTCATTCATGGACACCTGCAGGAAGACGCCGCCTGCAGTCGTGGTATGGAG
>JBDOMQ010000359.1:15295-17915 GCA_039831725.1 Pirellulales bacterium | reverse complement strand
CAGGGAAAAGTACCCTGCTCAAGGTTATCCTCGGTGAAGAGGAACTTGATGGTGGTGAGGTCATTCATCACCCACGTTTACGACTTGGATACCTCAGGCAGCACGATCCCTTCAAGCCAGAGGAATCCGCCCTCGAATTCCTGGTTCGCGACAGTAACCAACCCGATTGGAAATGTGGTGAAGTAGCCGGGCAGTTTGAGCTCAAGGGGGATTACCTCCACGGGCCCGTACGAGAACTCTCTGGCGGTTGGCAGACGCGGGTGAAACTTGCTGCCCTGCTCCTCCATGAACCCAATCTGCTGCTACTGGATGAACCAACAAACTTCCTCGACCTTCGAACGCAGGTACTTCTCGAGCACTTTCTCCGTAATTTTCGAGAAGCCTGTCTGATTGTCTCCCACGACCGTGGGTTTCTTACAGCTACGTGCGACCGTACCCTTGATCTCTCGCGCGGAAAACTCACAACGTATCCTGGCAAGATTGACTCATTTCTCGACCAACAGCGAGAACAGCAAGAACATCTGCAGAGAGTGAATGCAACCACACTTGCGAAGAAAAAACAACTCGAACGGTTCATCAACAAAAATCGGGCAAAAGCTTCGACCGCCTCTCAGGCGCGATCGAAAGCAAAACAACTTGAGCGACTCGAGCTCGAAGAATTGGAGTCGGCCTCACCAACAGCCGCAATACGATGCCCCGAAGTGAGCCCACGACAGGGTGCCGCACTCCGCTGTCAGGATGTCGCGATAGGGTATGAATCTCAGAAGGTTGCAGAAGAAATCTCTTTGGAGATTGATCATGGTGCCCGTGTTGCCATTGTCGGGGATAACGGGCAAGGGAAAACTACCTTTTTGCGAACAGTGGTTGGCTCGCTCGTCTCAATTGAGGGCCGAATCAAATGGGGGTATGGATGTGATGTTGGCACGTACGCCCAGCATGTCTACACCACTCTTCCGGAACATGAAACCGTTCTTGATTATCTGCATCGCGTTTCTGATACGGGAACACCAACGCAGCGGATTCTCGACTTGGCCGGTGCCATGTTGTTTCGGGGCGTAGCCGTTGAAAAGAAAATCAAGGTCTTATCCGGTGGTGAACGCGCCAGGCTATGTCTGGCAGGGCTCTTGCTCGGTGGATTCAACATCCTAGTCCTCGATGAACCGGGGAATCATCTTGACGTCGAAACCGTTGAGGCGCTTAGCGTGGCACTCTGTGCCTATGCAGGCACGGTTATTTTTACTAGTCACGACAGGACGTTTGTGAGTACGGTTGCCACGAATGTCATTGAGGTTGCAGAAGGACGAGTGGTACATTACCCCGGATCCTATGACCGATATGTCGAGAAGATCGAACAAGAAGTCGATGATGCAGAGGGTCAACGGACACCTCCGCACGCCATCAGTGCATCACGTGGTAAGCGTCAAAGCAACAGTGCACACGAGAGCCGGAAGCGACGCAAAACGATTGCATCTCTTGAAAAGGCAGTAGCAAGGCTAGATGCTGAGAAGCAAAAAAAAGGGACGCTCATGGCAGCGGTCACAGATCCAGAAGAAGCGATGAAACTCCATGCTGAACTGCAGGCAATAGAGGAAGAGTTGGCCGCCGCAGAGGATCAATGGCTTGCACTGCAGGAAGAGGCTGCGGACTAGTCAACGAGAAAACAACCAGTTCGTAGGAAATTCTCAACTGCCGTCAATGGTGCTTCAAGCCAATCTGGACGATGCTGGGCCTCATAGGCGAGTTCATAAATTGCTTTATCAAGCATAAAGACATTTAATAACCGCTCGGCGTCATCTGTGGCATCAGGATAGAAACACTGGCCCCTCGCTCCGTTTTTATATGCCCTGAGAAAGGTCCGGGTGAGATCAGCAGCTTTAATTTTAGGTGTACTATTCTCCATTTGGTGACAAAGATAACCGAATGATCGGCTCATACCGGCCAGATCTTTGAAAATACTTGTGCGGCGACGCCGTTCTGCCATTGTTCGCTGGGGTTCACCCTCGAAATCAATTACGTGAAGAGCTTCATTGGTAGGATCAATCAGGAGTTGACCGAGATGATAGTCGCCATGAATGCGAATATGCGCAGCTGAGTGTTGAATGTGTGCCAAGGTCTCAAGTGTTTTAAGCAGACGTTGCCGCTGCGTAACTACGGCTTTCACCCTCTGCTGGAGCGGCGGTGGTATAGCAACAGTACTGAGCAGGTCCAGCACGCTCTGCGCGTGGTCCGTCATGTTTCGAACATGCTCCCATTTCGCGTCGTCTGATGGAATGACTGGCACGAATGGAGGAGAGAACTCTGATTTTGCTAGCACTTCGTGCATGTCGGCGGTGAGCGTGCCAATGCGTGTGGCCATGTTAAGCAGTGCGTCGCTCGCATGCAGATTGCTTGCAAGAGTCCTGACTGAATATTCCCATGTGTCGGTTGTTGGAGTGACTGCCTCGTGTACTGTTGCCACCGCGCCCCCCTGCTCCTCTCCAATGGGTATGAACTCCAGCCAACCCACCAATGCAGGAGCCGCTAGCCATCCGCTTTGTGTCAGAAGAAAACCAATCTCTACTTCAGGATGAATTCCCGTATGGAATGAGCGAAATATCTTGCTTACGTAGGTATTGTTTTT
>JBDOMQ010000359.1:0-15285 GCA_039831725.1 Pirellulales bacterium | reverse complement strand
ACCGAACTATTTGATGCGTTTTCGCTGAGGGAAGAAGTAGAGACAGTGTCTGGCGACCAAGTCGGTTGCGGATGGTGCTTTAACGAGTGTCCGACAAATGTTCCCACAGTGGTCTGCAGTGTGCCCTCACATTGCACTAGCTGGAGGAGCCAAGCGCTCACCGTCGGGTCCGTTGTTGCATCCCGACACTCGATGCCAGAGTTTGAGTCCGAACGTAATCGAACAGGTGCCAGGAAAGTTGTTTCACCAGCTCCACTTTCAACCCGAAGGACTGCAAGCGTGCAGCTTTCACCGCCCCCTGGCTGTTCGGGTATGTCAATGCAGTCAATAGACCGCAGTGTGTTTTTGATATCAGGTGTGGTCTTGCCACTGAACCAACGGCATTGAGGCAGCCATGCTGCGAATGCTTCAGTTAACTCTTGGTGTGAAGACATAAATCACTCGTTTGAAGATCCCCCATGAATTTTGGGTGAGAGCCGGAGTACGACCACTGGCGCCGTGGGTGTGCAGGTCACCTGAAATCCATTGAGTGGTCTCGTTGAGCATTCACCTGAAAGCAGATCAGTGACGGTGAGGTCGACTGGTGGATTTTTACCAAAAGTCTCATCTCCGAGCTGGACGATGTCAGTGCGAGGGCGCGCAGGCTCTAGGTTTACCACGATTAACACGTAATTTTTTGTGGAAGGTTCGTATCGAGTCCAGGCGAGCAGGAATGGATCTTCAGTTCTCTCAATAAGGACGGGTGCGTTTTCGCGAAGAGCTGCCTCGTCCCTTCGAATTTTGTTTAGCCTGGTAATAAATGGTGCAAGTGTGTGCGGTGCTTCGCGATCCCACTGTCTAATTTCATACTTCTCTGAATTAAGATATTCCTCACTGCCTGGTTCGCGTGGGGTTGCCTCTTGCAATTCCATTGCTGGGCCGTAGATGCCCCAGTTGCCAACAGAAAGTGCAGCTAACGCTAGCCGGACCATATACATAGGTCGCCCACCACGCTGAAGCGTCTCATGAAGAATGTCTGGTGTGTTTGTAAAAAAATTTGGCCGGAAAAATTCGACTAGTGGTGGTGTAGTCACTTCCTCAAGGTAGTCTGCCAGTTCCTGCTTGTTCGTACGCCATGTGAAATAGGTGTAGCTCTGCGTGAAACCAAGCTTTGCCAAGCGATACATGGCCTTTGGTCTAGTGAACGCCTCAGCCAGGAACAAAACATCAGGGTGAACCTGCCGAACATCATCAAGAAGCCATTCCCAGAAATCAAATGGTTTTGTGTGCGGGTTGTCGACACGAAAGATCCGAACGCCACGGGAAATCCAGACCTCTACAACGTTACGCACAGCATGCCAGAGTTCTTGCCATGCGGCTGTCTCAAAATAGAGGGGATATATATCTTGGTATTTTTTTGGTGGATTTTCTGCGAACTGAATTGTTCCATCAACCCGATGCCGAAACCACTCGGGATGTTCGACTACCCAAGGATGGTCCGGCGAACACTGTAGTGCAAGATCGAGTGCGATTTCCATACCTTGCTCGGACAAAGTTTTCTGCAGAAATTCAAAGTCAGCAAGGGTGCCTAGGTCAGGATGAATATCCAGGTGACCTCCTTCAGGTGAGCCAATACCCCAAGGGCTTCCGACGTCATCGGGCTCTGCTTGTTCGGAATTGTTTTTCCCTTTACGGAAGGAAGTTCCAATCGGATGGATCGGTGGTAGGTAGAGAACATCAAACCCCATAGAAGCGATGTAGTCAGTTGAGTTCGCAAGGTCACGCAGCGTGCCATGTTTTCCGCCTGCTCCCCATGAACGTGGAAAGGCCTCATACCAAGATCCAAACGCCGCTCGTTCTCGTTCAACACACATGTGTCGAGGGCTGTTGAGCCAGGTATCTTCTGAATGATCGGCATATGCTGCCATCAGTGAAGCGAGTTGAGGACTGCATGCCGCGGCGTATCCATCAGGTCCGCTGAGAGAAACTTGGATGCGCCGGAGTTGTTCAACTGCCTGCGGGGGTGTGTGTGCAAGAACATTTTCTATCAGTTGTTGCCCCTCGGCTAACTCCCCACGAAATTCATCCCCCGCTTCACAGCGTTGTTTGAGGTCACGGAGCCACGTTCGAAAATGGTCCACGCCACCACGTATGGTGTATTCCCAAATCCCAAGCCGGTCGGGTGTAAAGTCTGCCTCCCACCGATCATTTCCTACGTCTTTTAAGGAGATAGTTTTCCACGTTTCTCGGTGAGGGCCTCGGACATGCAGTGAGCACGCAAGGACGTCATGTCCGTCACAGACAATATCTGCAGCGATTCTGGTCGGCCGATTCACGATACACTTGGCCGAAAAACGTCCGTTGTCGACGTCGGGGAATACTTTGTCTATCGCAATACGACACGCTGGTTTCATGATCGTACGAGTCGTGCTGCAATACGGTTTCTGTCGACTCGAACTAGGGTCGGCATGTTTCATTGTAAAATTCGTACCAATAGAGAAAGTTTACTTTCTACAACGCACGCGTTAGAAAAACTAACAGGTGCTGCTAGCTATGTTACCTTACGGTTGTACCCAAGCGTGTTTCTATGTGCCTGCCTGGAATGGCCGTAGGGAGCACTATCTTTTAACAAGAGTATCCACGAGTGATTGATCTGCCGCTACTCAATCAAAATTATAAGCTGACAGAAGCTCAACTAGTTCAATTTCGAGAGGATGGCTTCTTGAAACTATCAGGTGTCTTTGATGCGATAACGCTGAGACATTTTGAACCAGAAGTTACTCGATTGACCTTCGCTCATAATCCGGTCGATGGAACACCGATGAAGAAACGCGATACCTACTCAAAAGCTTTTATTCAGGTAGGAAATCTGTGGGAGAAAAGTGAGAACGTCCGAAGGCTCACATTTGCAAGACGACTTGCCGGTATTGCAACCCAATTACTTGGCACTTGTGGTGTGCGGCTGTGGCATGATCAGGCACTCTATAAGGAACCGTCGGGTGGATTCACGCCATGGCATGCCGACCAACAATACTGGCCAATGGCAAGCAACTTATCTGTTACAGCCTGGATCCCTCTTCACGCCGTGCCGCTCGAACAAGGCCCGCTCTGCTTCGGTCGAGGAAGTCATCGTAAGCGGATTGGAAGGGATCTTCCTATTTCAGATAGGTCTGAGGCCATCATTCAAAAAGAGATACGCGATCAGGGTGTTGTTGAGATCGTCGAACCGTATGAATTAGGCGATGTATCGTTTCATCTTGGGTGGACGTTGCATCGAGCGGGGCCAAATAGTACGGACCAACCACGGAAGGTGCACACTGTGATTTATATGGATTCGAACATGCGTCTCGCAGAGCCTGTGAACCCAAATCAGATACTCGATTACGAGAAATGGACACCCTCGACTGCTGTAGGAGATGTAATGGATGATCCGTTGAATCCAGTTCTGTATACAAAAGAACAAGGTTCAATTGGAAGCTATTGAAAGAGTGCCATTTCAGTAGCGAGCCCGGGCCCGAATGCCATCGCAACGCAACGATTCGATTGGCCGCACAACGTGTCGTGCCGTGTCTGATTAAAAAGCAATTCAAGAATAAAGAAGATGGTGGCGCTTGACATATTTCCATGTTTGGCCAGAACAGCATGGGAGACGTGAAGTGCGTCGGTATTCAAGTGAAGCGCATGTTCGGCCATTGTAAGTATCCGCGGGCCTCCCGGGTGAACTGCCCAGTTTGTGATCTGTTTTCGTGTCAGTTCATGCTTAAGTAAAAAATTGTCTGTTGTGTCTGGCAGTGCATTCCCGATTCGAGAAGGCACCTCGGATGAAAGAGACATTTCAAAGCCATGGTCACCAACACACCACTCCATCTGGTCGATTGTATCGGGGAGGATTGCACTTGTTTGATCAACAAGTTGCCAGCCAACATTGTGAGTTGCCCGCGAATGCTCCGGTGCTCGGCCTACAATTGCGGCGGCACCATCGGAGAAAATACTATTTGCAACGATCTGCTCAGGGTTGTCAGTGTATTGAAAGTGAAGACTGCATAACTCGACACAGACAATGAGCACAGTAGCTGCCGGGTCCGCTTCCACGTACGCCTTGGCTACCCGCAAAGCGTTAAACCCACCATGACATCCCATGAATCCAATGTGTGTCCTGCTCGTCCCGCTTGTAAACCCAAGCGATTTCATAAGGGCAATATCAACACCGGGTGCATGGAAACCAGTACAGGAGCAGGTAATGAGATGTGTGACCTCATCTGCTGTCACATCAGCCTGTGCAAGCGCCTTCTCTACGGCCATCGCAGCAAGCGGAGTAGCCTCAATGGCATATCTCGCCATACGTTCCTGTGTTGTCGGTCCGTGGTCTTCAGAGGATGTGGCGGGACAAAAAAACTCCTGATTGAAGTCTTCATGATCTGGTTCATCAAGTAAAACCGAACTGCGTTGTTTAATCTTGGTGTGCCGGTAGATGGCCTGCATGGTCCGTTCTGCCGGAGCTTTGTTGCCAATAAGAGTCGACGCAAGGCGAGCGGCAGTTTCCTGCTTAATTTTCTGAGGTGGCGTAGCGGTGCCAATACCGAGAATAACGAGGCTCATGCCTATAGTCTTGCAGATTTAGGGCATCCGAACACCGCTCATTTTTAATGGAGCAGCAGATCTGGAAAAACCAGAGGTGACGATACGCTATTGTCTGCCCTATATTTCAGACCATGAGTGATCAACACAATCATCTGATGCCAAGTCGTAGTGACGGCGCGATTGACGAATTTGAATCGATTTTCAAACGAGCGGAGCGTACGCCTTTCCAGTTTTCTGGTATCGCCCTTCGTTCAATCGCTGTTGTAACCGATGGTGATAGACAGGGTGCCGACGCACTCACCGCAGATATCAAACGTTTTTTACCGCGATTCGCCGATTCCGCACAATGGCAGGTAGTCACTGGTGATCAGTTTCATAACGTGAATGATCTGTTGCACCTTATGGAAGCTAGCAAACCAGACTTGATAATTACCTCACGGTGTTTGGGTGAGTCGAGCCTTGTGCCACAGCATACGCTTGGTGTCTACGTTGACGTCATGACACAGACGCTTGCCACACCTTTGTTGCTTCTTCCTGGAACATCGCCGCAGCCACACTCTCTTGCCAGTACCGCCTGTCGTCGGGTGATGGTGGTAACAGATAATCTCGCTGGTGATGATCGGCTTGTGAATCATGCAATGTCATTTTGTGATCCGAACGGAAAACTTTGGCTGTGTCATGTTGAGGATGATCTGGTGTTTCAGCGATACCTCGATGTAATACGCCGTATCCCTCAAATTAATACGGAGCAGGCGCACGAACTCATCACAGAGCAATTAGTAGCGATTCCTACGCAATATGCAGAATCATGTATTGAAGCACTCCGTGAGGCGGGTAGTGATGTCACCGTTCAGCAGATAGTTGAGTTTGGGCACCGTGTGGCACGATACCGTGATCTAGTGGATAGATGCTCCGTTGATCTTCTTGTGACCAACACAAAAGATCAGGACCAGCTTGCCATGCACGGAGTAGCCTACGCGCTCAGTGTGGAGCTCACGGAAGTAACACAACTACTACTCTAGTTTTTGATAAACCATTTAAATCAAGGCAGGGATGCTCTAGCTGTGAGTCTATTTTTTGCACTGAGTGATATTACAGGCCTTGAGGTCCCTGGATGGGTCACGGGCTTCTATCTTTTTGTGTTGATTGCAATGGTATTGTGCCTCGCTTTCGAGGAGAAGATTCATGCAAAAAAATCACTTATAGTGGGAACGTTTGCAGGGTTCTGCCTCGTGACAGAGACAGTGATTGGCTATTTCACTGATCGCGCTCACCCGATGCTGCCGTTTGGAAGTATTACCTTGCCGAACGGGCACGAGATGGCTTTGCCTATCTATATTCCGGCCATCGATTGGTCCGTGATAACAATTATTCTTGGAGCAAGCCTGTTTGTTGAGGTGACAAGTCGATCGGGCATCTTTACCTGGCTGGCAATTAAACTTACAAAACAATCCAAGGGTGACCCGTGGCGACTGTTGGTTTTCTATGGGGCTCTTACTGTTATTTTCTCAGCTGTGCTCAATAATGTGACGGCAATGATTATTGTTGGATCATTAACAACAGTTTCATTGGGCAAACTGGAACGCCGTGATTTACTTCTTGGATTCCTGATAACTGAGGGGCTTCTTACCAATGTGGGCGGGCTTCTCACGCTTATCAGTAGTGTGCCCAACATCATTGTCGGACAGGCTGCAGGAATAGGATTTGTCCCGTTCTTTCTGACGGCTGCACCTTTTGTTGTTGTAGCGACATTGGTCACACTCCTTCAGTCACGTTTTACTTTTGGCGTGAAAAGCCTTGTTACTGCTGAAGAAAGAAAGAATGCGGCTGAATTGGTCGCCGGGTTTGATGAGAAAGAAGGTGTTCCTTCGGTTCGCTTTTTCTGGTGTTCGGTGCTGCTGCTTGCGGGTTTTATTGTGTGTTTAGCAGGTCAATCAGCATTGCCATGGAACTTAGACGAACTCGGCATGGGCTTTGTGGCTCTTTTCTTTGCCGGCCTGGCGTTATGGTTTTATAAGCATGAGGTGGATGCGTTCTATAAAGCCGTCGACTGGGATCTACTCGGTTTTTTCGCATCCCTTTTTGTTGTTATTTATGTGATGGAGCAGGCAGAAGTACTTGCGATTATTGGTGAGGGTATTGGGGCAATGCTAAGCCTTCCGTGGCCAGCGGCTCAGGCGTCACTTCTGGTAAGTGCAGCTGCAGCAAGCTCAGTTACTGACAATATCCCATTAGCCGCTGTATTGGCGAAGATTCTTGCGGTAAATCCTCTCGTGGTTGGCCCAGAAGGGAGCAACCCAGGTTCACCATTTTGGTGGTGTGTGATTTATGGGGCCAACCTTGGTGGAAATATAACACCCATTGGTTCAGCATCAACCGTTGTTGCTATGACGATCATCCACAAAAATAGACTGCCCCTAACGTTTATCAAGTTTGTCAAAATTGCCGTCACTTTTGCCGCCGTGCAAATTATTCTAGCGATTGCGTATGTTTGGAGCACGTCGCTTCTGTTCTAGAGAGGGAGTCATCAAGTCAAGGCATTGCCGGTAAGAAGCCTGGCGACAGATCCAGTGACGTTCGGACAATACCCCGCTAGTTGTATAGATGATGAGACAAACCATGGATAACGAAGTGCACAGGACACGAGGCGGCAACGGCGATGGTGCCAACTGAGGGCCCTATGATATGTTCGCTGATAGGTGGCAGCCGCCTGACCAGCTGGCCGGAGGCTGCCAGCTTTGGTAACAAGTGCATCACTCGCCAAGCGTGATGAAAGAAGCGACCAGCCAATTCCTTCACCTGTAAATGGTTCTATGTAGCCGGCAGCATCTCCAATGTGGAGAACTTTTTCGCATTTTGAATCGATAGTGCCGGTCTGATGTGTGAGCTGTGGAGTAGCACGGGTAGATGCCTGTTTCAGTCTCGCCAGATCAATAGGGCAGGTCCCGCCGTCGAAAGCTTGTGAAAGAAGAAACGAAAGAGCCCCTGCTGGTGATTTAGAATTTCTTAGTTTTGACGGGTGGAGAGCAGCAGCAATATCAATGGTGTTGTCCTCTAGTCGGATGATTCCACAATAACCACCGTCGCCAACTGCCATGATGAGATGATTGGAGCTGAGTTGCCCACCCGTAGAAGGCAGGGTCGCACCAATGCCGATACGGTTGTTTGCTGGCCGCTTGCGTCGTGTTGGTTTGCGGCATTCATTCCCATTGCTGAACCGGACCGTATTGTGAAGACCTGTCGCCAGAAGCAATCGCCGCGTTTGAATTGTGTACGGTTTGTCGTGGTCTGTTTCTAAGGCAAGAAGAATGGTGTCGCCGTCAGGCCGCCAGTGAAGTGCCCGAGTGTTTGGGAGCCAAGAGCTACCAGATGCAACCGCGTGTGTGGCAAGTTGGGTATCTAGTTTCAGCCTGGAAAGGAAACCACCGTTTGTATATGGAAGGGAGGTTGTGTGCCCGTTCGAAGCAAGAGTTAGTCTACTGAGTGGCTGAATCCGTAGGTTGAGCGGCGACGTGCTCTGGCGAGAAAGGATGTCCAACTCAGTGAGAGCCAATGGGGACAAACAGCACCCACAAACTTTTGGTCGTGGTAGATTCTCCCGATCAAGCAAAAGGACGCGTAGTCCGTGTTTTGCAATCTGTGTCGCAGCGGCTGCACCGGCAGGCCCTGCACCAACGATGACAACATCCCACGACTGTGCTGCGACAGTTTTTGTACTAATTGTTTTCGGGAATGTCGACAAAGAATCAGACGAAATCATTTGCGTCTCCAGGTGGCACAGACCCGCTCTGGCCACGCCCGCTGGAGCATAGGATCACGCAGATGTGCGGCTTTAAAAAGGCCACGATATTCCTCGACGGTGCGAGCAGCTCTTACGGATAGTGGTCCATCAATGTGCGCGACGGTTGATCTGCTAAGTAGACGTGTGCCAAGCTGTGCGAATAACAATCCAAGACGTGTTCGTAGCAGGTCAGAGAAAACAAATCCGACCCGAGTCGCCGACGCCATGGTTTCAAGTTGTGCCACGGCCTGGGCGTCATCAAGGTGGTGGAGAAATAACGAGTGAAACGCAAGCGTGCATGACGGGAGTTCGTCGTTGAGCACGTCACATGTGCGAAAAGAAATGTCGAGGTTTTTCGTCTTCCGTTCATGGTTCCGTGTCGCCCAACTCATTGCCCGGTCACTCATATCAAGTCCGATCACTTCAATCCGACTCGACGTTCTGCTCGCCATGCGGGTCGCAACTGCCGTTGTCAGTTCTCCCCCACCGCAGGCAATGTCTAAAATGCGTAGCGATTTGCCATCAGCGTCTGCCGTGGCACGCAACAGCACCATCAGCTGTGAGACAATCTGTGTCGCAGTTCTGGAGACGAAATGAATGCGGGCAAGTGCCTGCAATGCTGCTTGATGTTGGTGTGCCTCGAGTGCTGGATTATCCATTAACTCTGGAGGCCGTTCAGCCAACGGTGGCAATGCAAACATACTGCTGTTTCTGTCCGAGCAAGAAAGACGTGGATGCGACACCGATGGCGGCAACTTGACTTTATTGTACGGGTACGCACGGTGCGGTTTGAACCACACCTTCGTAAACAACCGGGGATACACCGTTTGTTGTCATGCAGGGGTCACACGTGGGTGGGCATGCGCCTGTGGCCGATGTCGGGACAATCGCGGTCGGAGGTGTGGACACCCCAGCTGGTGCCGCAGGAACAATAGTCCCCGGAGCGACCGCTGCTGGAACTGGTGAAGTTGGATACGCAACCGGTTGTGCTGGAACAGGTTGGCTGGGAGGACCAGGTTGTGGATACACTGGCGGGGCATACGGAGGAGCATACGCGTATGCATTGGGACGATTCCAACAGCACCCAACTGAACTTGTCAGGGCGGCCAGTAAGGGTATGAGGCAACAAGCTTGGTAGTGTCTTAATAGCATGACAGCATCCTTGGGTCGCCCACCCTTTTTCGGAAAATAGCCCTCTGATTGGATGAGATCAAGGCCGTTTTTTCATGCTCTGCAATGATTTATTCAACGGCCTCAAACAAGGCAATACTCGCAGTAAAACCATGAAGGCAGTTCGTGCTTCCGATAGGTCCTATTTCACCCTGCGCAAAAAACCCTGCTACAGGAAGCGGTCCAAGAAGTTGCTGAAGGCAGGATGCGTCGTGGCTGGGTGTTGAGAAGAGACGGCGTCCGCGGCCATTACAGGTGAAGATAAGTGCTCCCGCAGGGCGTTTTTTCGTTTGACGTGTCAGCAGGGCCTGAAGATCTTCGTGGGCTGTGTGCGCATCACGCACATGAAACTGAACTGTCTGCCCAGTGCGGATCAGATCACCCACCGCTACCACGCCAGTTTCAGGATCAGCACCGACCACATTCCGAACAAGAAAATCACCTGGTTCAAAGTGATCCTGGTACTCACTCGCAACTCGACCAACATGTAATGAGTTTTTGACGAGTTGCTTGTCGTGGTCATCGAGTGTTTCGTAAATAGCGCGTAGCTGAATAAAGGCGGGACGGCCACCCAACTCGACGAGCATATTGTCTTCCGCTTTGGTGACGACAAGCGGTGTGCCAATGGGCCGACACCCTTGAGAGACAACTGGTCGTACCCGAACGCCACCGCCGAGGATAATGCCAACAGCGCCACTTTCATATGTTTCCCCGTTGATAACTAATGTGTTAGCACCCGGTTGATCACCGCCGCTTGCCATGCCACCAATTATCGGCAGGCCGGGACGGTCTTCCTCCATGCGAGCGATAAGTCCATCCACAGGGAATGAGAATGGGTCAGCGAGTAGCAACATTGTTGGATCTTCTGGCCACACGAGGGTATCTGGCCACCCAAGAAATGTTCCTCCGTCAGCAGTCTGCGAGTACTCAAGTGTAAAGGGAGTGATTTCGGCGTTGGGCAATTTTGCCATCCAGATTGCAATGGCAGGCTCCGATTCGTACTCATCATTATTTGCAAGCACTGCTTCAGCTGTTGTACCAAGCAGATAGCGTGATGGCGCAAGTTCATCAAGTGACTCCATCGCGGGGCGTATGTCTTCGCCATACGCCGCTGAAATAAAAACTACAACAAGGTCGGGCGATGAGCCACCAAGTTCCACAAGCGCTTCTTGATATGCGGTCGAGATTGCTTCGTGAAGACTCGAAGCAGTGGAGGCCGCGGCGGAGCAGCGTATTGACTGTTCGGTATGCGTATTTGTGGAAGAAGAAGTCGTTGTCATAGTTTGAGTGCGTAATCCTTAAAAGGTAACGTCTGCAAAAGTGTCTATTTGTTCGTGGTTGTAGTGACTTTCAAACGGTCGGTTTCCAGGGCGTATTGTCGCCCCTGTTGCCATCCCAACCGCACGTGCAGCATCGAGTTCAGCACCGACGTCGCTTAAGAAAAGAATCTGTTCAGGTTTGACGCCAATATCGCTTGAAATTCTTCGATAGCTCTCTTGTTCCCGTTTAGGACCAGTTGTCGTGTCATAGTGTCCACGAAGGTGCGGTGTCAGATCACCGGCGGCAGTGTGGCGAAAAAAGAGTTTTTGGGCGTCAATTGACCCAGAAGAGTAGATTCGGATATCGATTCCTGAAGTAGACCAGTTCGCCAATGACGAAGGAACATCGTCGAAGACATGGGCAACTAATTGACCAGACGTGAAACCGTTCTTCCAGATACGGCCTTGAAGGGCTTTCAGGGGTGTTGACTTGATGTCTCTATTCATAAGGTCCATTGCAGCGAGAACTATCTGTGTACACCCACTGGTATTCCTTATGTCGGCATCAACCCCGGTTTCCTTCGCGAGTTCCTGTGATATGGCAACGACTTCATCATCTTGCGCGTTTGATTGCAGGAATGCCGCAATATGCTCCTTGGCGTAGCCAAACAAAACGTCATAGACAAAGTCGATTGAAGAGGTGGTCCCCTCGACGTCAAGAAGAATCACCTGCCCTGCAAAGACAATCACGATGATGCTCCGTGCGTCGCATCAAGGTATTTCGGACCAAGACAGAGAGGTTCGTACCCTTCGTGCACGGCGTCGCTTAGGTAGTGTGGAGTCCATCCACTCTGGTCTTGAAATAATCGTATTGCGCGGATGCGACGTTCCTTGCAAAGGTCAAACCAATGTCGCGTGCCGAGGGGCACGCTAATCATGTCGCCGCTCCACACTTCGATTCCAAAGACCGGTTTGTCGCCCGGGTTAATATGAAAGACGCCACTTCCCTGTAATATAAAACGCACCTCGTCCTCTGTGTGAGTATGCTCTTTGTTGAATTTATCGAGCATTGCATCAAGGTTGGGCGTGTCTGGATAGACGTCGATGACATCTGCTGTAACGAATCCGCCTTGTTCCTTGAGAATATCAATCTCAGGTTTATAGGCAGTTAGGATGTCTTCTGAGGGGGCGGTTGGACTCACACGATCTTCAAGTGGCCAGACATCATACTGAATATTATATCGAGCGAGGAACTGTTTGATCTCAGTTCTATCCTGAATCTGCCGAGCTTCAGCGGGAATCGTGATAATAGCCATAGTATCTCATTCTGTTTGAATATTGGTTCGGTACGAACTACTGTGCTTCCGGAATACGCGTTAAAAGTTTTTGGTGAGCCATAACCTCAAACAAGAACTCAAATATCTCAATATGACGCCGAGCCTCCGCTAATGTTTGGCCCCAGGTATAAAGGCCGTGTCCAGAAAGAAGAAAGCCATGTGGTGGTGGAAATGCTGACGAGGACTCATCGGGCGACGCGAATACCTCTTTGATACGGCCCGATAGTTCAACCATGTCCTGGCTATTTCGGAACACGGGAACGTCAACCACAGTGTCGTGAGTTCGGATACCCTCGAGACCCTTTAGCATCTCGTATCCCTCAATACGAATAGTTCCTCGACTTTGGTCCGGTTTAAGTGCTGCATGAGATAATATGGTGGCCCAGATTGAGTGCGTGTGAAGAACTGCGCCAACGTTTGGAAGCGATTGAGCAATCAGGCAGTGCAGTAGTGTTTCCGCTGATGATTTCCTTGAGCCAGGTTTCGGGTTCTGAAGAATGAGGCCCGAAGAATCGACTGACACAAAGTCGTCGTCAGTGAGTGCGGATTTGTCTTTGCCGCTTGCCGTAATTAGTAATTCCAGCGGGTCGCGACCAGTGACAACCGAGTAGTTACTACTAGTCCCTAATGACCATCGCCGCGAATGAAACTCGCGGCCAATGGCTCGTAATGCGGCCCGTAAATCCCCCGCCGCAAGAGACTCGCTGAAATTTTGAACCGACGTCAATTCGTTCATTCCAAAACCTTATGTGATTGAAAGGTTGGATCGCAAGCAGCGTGTACCGAGGCCGTATGAAACTGCCAACGAGTGCATGCCGCGAGTTCAAAACGCAGAGTATGAACATCGCCCCTATCGCAGCACGCCCGGTTATGGAATTGCTGTGCACTGTTCCTCGGTTTGACTGACATATCCATCAAAGCAAATCGTGAAAATCGCTGTTTTTAAGATGAAAGCGTGTAAAACTGCTCTTTTCTTCACGAACCCATTTGTTAGGATTGTGTTAGGGAGAGGGTGGAAAGCTATCTGAGGAGGAGGGATCCTTTAGTCGATTGCGTGCGAGTTCGTGTTCTGCGCACTTTTCGGTGCGACTCTTACCGGGGGCGAGACTATGGCAACTGATGGTGCTGGTCTTTGGCAGTCACTGTTTGGGCGAACTGGTTCAAAAGCCGCTCTGCCACGAGATACCAACAACGTAAAAGTGTTGGGCGTTGAACAGGCAACAAAGCTCGTTAAAACCCATACCGGAGTTCTCCAACTTAACGGCCTCACGAGTATTACTCCGACCGTGGCTGGTGTCCTCGCACGATACAAAGGAGTAATCTTCTTAAATGGTTTGCTCTCGGTGCCGGTACAGGTTGCAACTCGATTGGCTAGGCATCGAGGGCCAATCTATCTGGGGGGCATACAAGAAATTACCGAGGACGCCCGACAAACGCTTCACGAAAACACGAATATACACTATCGAGACAGAGAGTCGTACGAAGGGTCAGTTGATATGTCAGACCCTGATGGAATGTAATTACTTATGGAACTTGTGTCTCTCGCATAGAGGCTAATAATAAGAGACCATCCCATACTCTGTGGCATTCAGAAGATCTGTTCAACAAGGGCTTTGGAAGTATGCAACTGTCTGACGAAATTAGTCAAAAACTAATTAACTCCTGCAAAGTTATCCAACTTGTTCTTCCTTTTCTCGCAATATCTTGCCTTATTCTCCTAGGGTTTGTTTTTTTGGATTTCAGCGGTCCAATGCTCATGAATAAACAGTCGAGCCAAGGAAGTTTGTTTCTTGCTGGCTTGGCATTTTTTGCTGCCACAATTTGCTCGTCGACATATCAACGATTTTCACTTGCAAAAATGGCCGATGAACAAAGCACCATAGCCGAGCCGCAAGCCGTTCGTGCAGCGAGAATAATTCAATATTCGGTGATTGTTGCCTGCGTGGGTTTAATGTTGGCTGCTTATAGTAATATTCTTGCATTTCGCACAACAAAGGATGTCGTCCATCTTGTAGTTACGGGATTCCTCCTTGTAGCGATTGTCTGCCGGATCCCAACGCAATCCAGCTTCCGCCAGAAGATCAATGAATTCCTCAGCCAGCGGATAGGGATGAAAAAAGACCAATAAGTAGCGAGTTCAGCACTATTTCTGTTAGTGATGCCGATTGTGTACAGTTTCTTTGAATAGTTCGTATCACGGCTGTAACTAACCGGTTGGAACAATCGATAGCCCTATGCCTCATTCGCCGTTCCTTTTGATGTCAGCTACACGTTTTGAATTGACAACAATTGTCTCACACCTTTGTGAAAGATCACTCCAACGGGCTTCCGTTCAATTGTGTGGCTTTGGTCCAGTTGCAGCAGCTGCTCGGACATCGTTATTAATTGCTCAGCACAGGCCTACAACGGTACTGCTCGCAGGGATTGCTGGAAGTCTTGATGTCGAGTGTTCTGTTGGTGAGTCATATCAGTTCAATCGGGTACGAAGTTACGGAATAGGAGTTGGCGATGGAGAACAATTCCGGTCGGCAGAAGAAATAGGATGGAAGCATGTGCAGGAGGAAGCTGGCACCATTCCCCACGGTGTCGGAGATGTCATAACCAGAGCTAATGATAAAGAGAAGATACAGAGTCAGTTTGGAATAGAGGGGGAATTGCTCTCGGTGTGTGCGGCCTCGTCCTCACCATCTGAAGCAGCCATAAAAAAAGCATCTAATCCAGCAGCGATTGCAGAAGACATGGAAGGTTTCGCTGTTGCTGCCGCCTGCGTACTACACAGTGTCCCATGGGTAATCGTACGGGGGATATCAAATTGGGCAGGCGATCGAGATAAAGACAATTGGCAGACTGACAGGGCTCTCCAAAAGACTGCGGAGCACGTCGATAGAATTCTGGCAGACGTATGACGAATCAAACAATACGGCTCGGAATATCCACCTGCCCAAACGACACGTTTGCCTTTCACGGGCTCATGAATAAACGGGTTGATTGGCGGGGGCTAAATTTCGAAATCGAACTGCTTGATATCCAAGAATTGAATGCGAGTCTCTTCAAGCACCAGTTTGATATTGCGAAAGCAAGTTTTCATGCCGCTATATTGTTAGCTGAGCATTACATTGTGTTGCCAAGTGGCTCGGCCTTGGGTTTTGGTGTTGGGCCACTTCTGCTTTCAAGCACG
>JBDOMQ010000001.1:0-3627 GCA_039831725.1 Pirellulales bacterium | reverse complement strand
GAACAGAAATATCGACATAAGCAGAAGTTGATAGAGGCACAAAAAATTTGCTTGCCAGACTCAACCTATTCGGCAAAGTCATAGAGGCGTCTGTTACGACCACAAATGAATTTTTCAGGTGCAGAAACTGCCATTTTCAGCCAACGGTAATCAAATTGACTGATTTGAGGCGTTGCTCAGTCCCTCGAGGGCATGATTTATCGATTGCCGCAAAGATCACACACCTTGCCTATTTCCACTTCAATAATTGTCCATCGCTGATGCTCTCAATTTTCTAGGCAATCTCAGAGGCTTTCAAAGAAAACGCTGGAGGCTACGCAATCCGCATACTTTTCCATCCTGCAGCATTGGCAGCGGCTACATCCAGCCGAGGATCATCTCCTACAAGAAGAAGTTGATCAGGCTCTTTCTGCAGTCGTGACTCCACTGCCTGAAAGAATTGTGGTGCCGGTTTCCTCCAACCAAGTTCAGATGATGCAAAAATTTTCTCGATGCCAATAAGAGGCTCGACATGTTTCGCAAGGGCAAGCAGTCGCTCATCAAAATTACTGGCTACTGCCACATCAACACCGAACTCACGAACAGTTTCAAGAAGACGACAACCTTGTTCTATTGGTTGCCACGAAGAAGGTTTGCCGAAATGCAGCCACAGGTCGTCAAAAATTTTGTCAGCAGCCGGTGAGTCTTCAAAGACATCGCAGACTATCTGCTGCCACCGCTCATATTCCCGCCTTCTGCTTGTATTGAAGGCGGGTTGATTTTGAGCATCTAGAGATTCCTGCCTCTCCCACGCGATAGAAAACCGCTGGGAGATTTCTCCTACCGGGACCGTACATCCAAACTTCTCAGCTGAATTCTTATATGCAACGGACACTGACGGCGCTGGTTCTAGAAGTGTTCCCACAACATCAAACACAACAGTTTCGACCCCAACAAGAAGTTCATGAAGGCGGCTCGATTGCGTTGCGACTGTCATAATCAACTCCGTTAATGTATAGAACCAATTAACGATAGACGCCGCTCATTCACCCGGGTATGGAAAAACCTATTTGGTTTATCAAAACAGGCAGAAACAGCGAATTCGTGCACGGCAATGGCTACCGTCGTGCAATAAGCCCAAGATCAAGCCCGAAGACGAAGAGCATGAGCGAGAGCAACAGAATTAATCCGATGTACGACAAAGCCGCCACAACATTTTCACTTGGTGGCTTACCACGGACGAGTTCATACATCAAAAAGACCATATGCCCACCATCAAGAACTGGTATGGGCAAGAAATTTATGACGGCCAAATTTGCACTCAACATGGTCAGGAATAGTAATAATCGTCCGAGACCTTCTTCGGCTGATTTCCCTGCCTGTTTGGCAATTTCAATTGGACCACCGAGAAGACGAGGACTAATTTGATTACTCGTAATCTTTTGTAAGAAACGATACACCATCGACAGATCTTCACCAGTTTTCGAGAGACCCTGTGATATCGCAGCGCTGATGGAACGGGCTTTCACAAGACGGTAGACCGGGCGAAATACCAGTCCGCGATCGATAACAAAATCAACGGTTGAATCTGCTAGACTCAATTCAACATCTCTGGCAAGTCCGTCTGATGATTTGACTGTTATTTGCAGGCGGGTATCTGTCGGTGACTGCTGAACCATTGCCATGACAAATGGCCAACTCTGTGATTCGTCCGACAATTCAATGCCGGGATCATCCTCATCAACAGGTTCATCATTTTTTGCAAATCGTGCTCGTGTCACAAACTCACCATCCTTGATGCCTGCCCGCGCAGCCGGTGAACCCGGTACAACTTGTACAATCTCGGACCCAACACTAAAGGCAATACCAAGACTTGAAACAGCTACCGGACTTTGGGGCCATCGTGCCTGTTCGATCCACGTAACGTCTCGCGGGGTGACTTCAATTGTTTCAGGAACAAGTTCTCCGGCAGCATTATGAACTGCATCGGTTCGAAGGACACCCAACAAGACGACCTCACCGGATCGCTTCCTGAGTCGGTCATCAATAGTCAAAGGATTACCAAGTGGTTCACCATCAACGGAAACAATTCGATCTCCTGCTTTCAGCTTAGCTGCAGCCGCTGGAGAATCAGCCTGGACACTCGCAATAGGCCCTGGTGCCATCACTAAGCCAGTTTCACGTCGAGGTTGGGAAGGAACAGTTATAGACAGGTTCTTGTCTTGACGCTGCACCGAAAGTGAAACAGAGGCATCTGCCTTGTCAGCGAGAGACGCGATCAGTTCGGCATAGTTTGAGATGGATTTGCCGTCGACTGCCGTAATAGTATCCCCTGGTTCAAAAGCAGGCTTTGCTCGTGAAGCAGCACCAGGAAGCCCAGGTTCCAGGCTATCAGGCATCGTGACAGAAAACGGACTTGTCACACCGACCGTTGGAATACCCAGATCTGTATCTGGATGGAGCGTCAGTGTACGCTCACTCCCATCAGCTGGTCGACGCACTGTGAAGTCTATTCCTTGTGCCGGATCACCCAGCGTCACACCTTTCTGCAGATCAGTAAAGACGGGGTCGGTTTTTGATCCTATGGCAACAATCTCATCGCCGGTACGCAATCCAGCTCGCCATGCTGCACCACCAGGTCGAACACTCGAAACTTCACAGGTCAGTTCTTGTACACCAAGACCAAATGCCCACGCTGCAAGCAAAACGGCAAAGATAACATTCATGATGACACCAGCCGAAATAATTGCCATTCGTTCAGGCACCGACTGGGCAGGATAACTTCGTGGGTCCCACGCTGGGTGTGGGTCAGAAGTTGGCTCTGGTGGCAAATCTCCTGATTCAATAATGTCTTTTGCTCGCTGGGCTTCGCGAGCCGCAGCAGCAGGATTGTCATCCTGTCCAAGCATCTTGACGTATCCGCCAAGAGGCAGAATGCCTATGCCGTACTCAGTTTCACCCCAGGTAAACTTGCCAAGATTCCAGCCATTAATATCAAAGCCGATGTAGAACTTCTCGCACTTGACACCACAGGCTTTTGCTACAAGAAAGTGTCCAAGTTCATGGACAAAAATGACAAAACCAAGACCAATTGCAACCTGCAAGATTACAAGCCAGCTGGCTGGTTGCAGAATCCACATTCCAATCATCACAACTGGTGAAATGACAGCACTCGGCGACATCAACACATCCACGTTTGGACTTCCTTTCTGGCCCAGGCATCAAGCCTGAGTATGTCTTCGAGTGTCGGGTCACCAATAAATGGATGTTCCGACACTGCTCGCTCACACAATTCAGTAATCTGTGGAAACTTCACCACACCCTTGAGGAACGCTTGCACCGCTTCCTCATTTACAGCATTCAAAACCACACCAGCAGTACCACCCCGGGCCGCAACATCATAGCCGAGACGAACTGCTGGAAAACGTTCAAGGTCTGGGGGGCTCAATTCCAGTTGCTGTGCAGCACCAAAATCAAACCGCCGAGCCGGACCATCGTACCTTTCTGGATACGCAAGTGCATACTGGATTGGGAGTTTCATGTCCGGTGGTCCAAGCTGGGCAATGACCGAACCATCAACGAATTCAACAAAAGAATGAATTATTGATTGTGGATGGACAACCACACCTAACTGTTCCGCTCGAAGAT
>JBDOMQ010000302.1:0-3637 GCA_039831725.1 Pirellulales bacterium | reverse complement strand
CAATCCAAGAGGTGATACCAGCGGACGAACTAATGACTGTCCTTGCGAATATTGGTCTGCCAGTTGGGAAGGGGGCTGGGTTTTCAACTATTCTCAGTCCAAATTCAGGGCCGGACTCTGCCTTTATTGTTGTGACACTTAAGAACACGATGACACGGACGTCAACGGCAACGTATGTCAAACGGCTTCGAACCAAGCTGCACCAACAATTTCCACGGGAGCAATTCCTGTTTCGGCAGGGTGGAATTATTCAAGCAGCTCTGAACGAAGGATCTGCCGTTCCGATTACAGTGCAGGTGGCTGCAGGTAATCTCGCTTCTGCGAGAGAGTTTGCTGAAAAAGTCGTGACTCAGGTTCGTGGTGTCCCCGGGGCAGTCGATGTCCAGATCGGGCAAGCCCTCGACTACCCACAGCTTGATGTTGAAGTGGATAGAACACGGGCATCCTTCATGGGCTTGAGTCAAAGAAATGTTGCAGAAAATATTCTGACTGCACTTGGATCGAGTGTTGGATATGCACCATCAATCTGGGTCGATCCAACGACCGGAATCGATTTCTTCTTGGGTGTTCAATATGAGACAAATGAAGTTGAGAGTCTGGATGCGATGAGGAATCTTCCGCTCTCGGTGAGGACACCGGAAGGCCCACGCAACGTTCCTTTGTCAAACCTGGCAAAGATCCGTCGGGTCAATATTCCTGGTGAGATTGCTCACTACAATATTTCACGAGTTTATGACGTTCTTGTGAACGTTGAAGGGCGAGATGTTGGATCAGTTGCCGCAGATGTCGAACGTTCTGTTGAAACTCTCGACCCACCAGATGGAGTGAATACAACGCTTCGTGGGCCGGTTGTCACGATGAAGGAAGGAACAGCTGTTATCGGATGGGGCCTCGCTGTGGCGACATTGCTAGTCTATCTCGTCATGCTGGCTCAGTTCCGGTCTTTTGTTGACCCGCTGATTATTATGCTAGCGGTTCCACTCGGACTCGCAGGTGTTGTTGGTTTGCTGTATCTCACAGACACTACCCTGAATATTCAATCGCTTCTTGGCACGCTTATGATGATCGGTATTGTGGTGAATAATAGTATTCTTCTTGTTGATCGTGCGAATGGGAGTCTGCTCGCAGGTCAATCACCAGAAGAAGCTATTATCGGTGCCACTCGATCGAGACTTCGTCCTATTCTGATGACGTCACTGACGCTCTTGGCGTCGATGGCTCCGTTTTGTTTCCGTCTGGTGCCGGGAACAGAAGCGATGATTCCTCTTGCACGGGCACTTGTTGGCGGCATGGCCGTGTCGACTGTGCTCACACTCTTCCTTGTTCCTTGTGTCTGGTTTCTAGTGAAACGCAGACATAAGGTGGCTGTCTGAGACGTCCTCTACCCGTTTCTGGCCTGAGTTGCGTGTAGAAACCGCTCGTGTTCGAGTCCAGATTCGACCTTTGGTATGATTTTGGCGTTCTATATGGATTTTATGAGTCAAAAGGGGTGAGGCACATCGATGGCACATTCACGTATCGTTCGAAGTTTTGTACTTGCACTCTGTCTGGTCGGTTGTTCGAAGGCATGGTCTGCCGACAGTCGTCCGAATATTGTGCTGATCATGGCAGACGATCTGGGATTTGCAGATCTTGGGTGCTACGGTTCAGAAATTAACACGCCACATATCGATAAGCTGGCGGCCAACGGCCTTCGCTTTTCTCAGTTTTACAACACCGCAAAGTGCCACTCCTCTCGTGTTTCACTTCTTACCGGCCTGTACTGCGATCAGGCTGGAGGCAACTCACTGTCACGGGGAGCAACAATTGCAGAAGTACTTGGTGACGCAGATTATTTCACAGCGATGGTAGGCAAGTGGCATCTCTCCGAGCAACCAACGGATTTCGGGTTTCAGAGATATTGGGGCCATCTTTCTGGGGCAACAAACTTTTTTACGGGTGATGATACCTTTCGTCTCAACGGGAAAGAGTGGTCGGTGCCGGCCACTCTCAATGGGCGACCATTCTATACAACGTACGCTGCGGTCGATTTTGCCTGTGAGTTCCTTGATGAAGCACCAGCAGATAAACCATTTCTGCTGTATACCGCATTCAATGCACCACATTATCCCCTACAGGCTCCAAAGACAGCCGTCGAAAAATACCGAGGACGGTATGACGGTGGTTGGGATCAATTGAGAAAAGAGCGGCATGCAAAGCAGCTTGCCAGTGGACTTTTGCCACCGAAATGGAAGTTGAGCCCGCGTCCTGATCACATTCCTGCATGGGGCAGTCTGACCAAAAAGGAGCAGCAATGGGAGGCGTCACGGATGGAAGTATTTGCCGCGATGGTGGAAGTGCTTGATGAAAATGTTGGTCGACTTGTTGAAAAACTGAAATTAATGGGAGTCTACGAGAATACACTGATTCTCTTCTGCTCTGACAATGGTGCCTGCCCCTTTGAACGAACACGTGGTCGTGGTCTCGCTCCGTGGGACCCAGAGTCGTATTGGACGTACGACGCGAGTTGGGCCCATGCTGGTAATACGCCGTTTCGGCTTTATAAACAGAATCAGCATGAAGGTGGTATTTCTTCACCACTTGTTGTGCATTGGCCCGCAGGCCTGAAAACAGATCCCGGATCATACACGAGCCAGCCGGGGCACTTGATCGATTTTATGGCAACATTTTTAGATGTTGGGAATGCGACCTACCCGAAGCAGATCGCTACACGTGTGATTGATCCGTTGCAAGGTCTTTCCCTGAATCCAATCTTTCGCGGTGAGCAAAGAAAACCACATGACACCTTGTACTTTCATTTTGGAACAGACCGTGCACTTAGACAGGGTGACTGGAAACTTGTATCGGCAAAACGGGGTCGATGGGAACTGTACAACATGGAGGCAGATAGAACAGAACTGCATGATCTCGCTACTGAAGAGCCCGATCGTCTAAAGGCGATGTCAGCAGTCTGGTTTGACATGGCGAAAAACATTGATCGCGTGCAGGGTAAGCAATTGGCCCCAGTCAAAGAAGAGCTTGCAAACATTCACTTCCGTAAAGATACGTCGGGGCAGCTTTCAGGAGAGCGCGGGAAGGCGAAGTGAGCAGCAGGTTTGCTGGGAGATGGTACTTCGTGCTGGGCTAGAAAGTCGAGCATGTTGAGGGAAGCCGTGAACAACCATGATTTGAGCATGGGTCAAAGTGCCAGGTGAGACCAAAGCCGAGCCAATAGCTCACGAGGTCAACACGTGTGGCTCCGAGAGTCTGTGTCGCAGGAAACATCCCTCCTGCGAAAACATCAAGATTGATGTGTGGGTAGATTTCCATTCCTGCTCCACCAGAAATACGATGAACATTGGGAACTGAGAATTGAGCCTGAATGTAATCAACAGAAGGTATACCACCGGGTGTAATGCCATCAATTGATGTAATGAGGCTGGTGTCCATCGGGTTCTCGGCAAGGGCGTACCCGCATCGAAGTTTTATATTTCTCTTACTTGTATATTGCGCACCCATCTGAAGTGCCCAGGAGTTGTTGTAAATATCACCAAAGAGGGCGGCGCTGTCCCAATCGAAATACAGCGCATCGACCGCAAGTAGAAGGCGATTGTCCATGAAACGCTCACTTGCCCATCCGAGGCCAACTTGTTGTGGA
>JBDOMQ010000104.1:0-18097 GCA_039831725.1 Pirellulales bacterium | reverse complement strand
AGTCTACCACGTCAAAAAGCCTAATTATGAGCCATAGAAGATAGCCGGTGGATTCGACTTGCCCCTCGATTCGATGATTCTCGCTTTTGCTTATAGAGCAAGTTTCGGTTGCTTGCCATAAGTCGAGCGGAGTGAAGGTTAGTCATGATGCAGCCGGGGCAAAAATCACAATATAAAACCTTTCAGTGGAAAGGCCCGGCTGTGCAAGATGCGGTTGAGATACTGGGCCTTGATTATTCATGTAGAGAAGTACCGACGTCAGCACATGTTGTACTTGCTGCACAACTTAAACTGCGGCGGTTGCGTCGAGAGCTTAGCGCGAGACTTTCTAATTCACGTCAGGTATATCAAGCAGAAAATGGTTCCAATGCCAAAGTAATTTTGCCTACAGAGCACATTTGGGTGCGAATTCGAAGAGTCCAAGCGGCGCGTGACGAACTTTTGTGGCTACGAAGAAGGCTGTCCGCTAGTGGTACGAGATTATTTTCTCAGAAATAGTCGTACCGAATTGTTCATACAAATCATAGAAATTTGTAGAACAAAAGAATGAGTGTTGTGCAAAAAGAAGGTTCGGTTGATATTCAATTAACCGGCAATGATGAAACATTTGGGCTGCGGAGAAACCAGCCAAAGCCCTCATCTGGAATACTTGCGTCAGGCGTTGATATTGGCGGTGCAACGATAGTACGGCAACTCGCAGCCGGTGGAATGGGCCGGGTCTTTGAAGCGCAGCAACACGCACCATCCAGAAAGGTTGCCGTAAAGTTTCTAAATGGGCACGGAGATAGTTTTGCTCGTCGACTTCTCGGGCAGGAAGCGGCGTTACTCGCTCGGATGAAGCACGCAAACATTGCGGATGTCTACACAGTTGGAGTGTATGAAAGCCAAGGCTCTAAGCATCAATGGATTATGATGGAGTTGGTTGAGGATGCATGTTCACTCACCGAATATGCGGAAAGGGAAAACCTATCGCTTGTGCAACGGGTCCATCTTGCATTAGATGCTGTGAGTGCCATGACTGCAGCTCACGCCAAGGGAATAATTCACCTTGATATCAAGTCGTCAAATATCCTTGTGGGTAGTGACGGTGTTGTAAAGCTTATTGATTTTGGAATCGGTCGTGTCCTTACTGAAAAAACGAGTGATTCGAGTAGCCCAGCAGGGTGGGTCCGTGGAACACCAGCCTCTATGAGTCCGGAGCAGCGGGCCGGCCAAGATGAATTAATCGATGCGCGGTCAGATATCTACGGCATGGGGTTGCTCTTTACCGAACTTTTTCTACCACACTTAGTGTGGAGGGGGAGTGGAGCTGGAATTTGTAATGACGTGAAACACAGAGAGCAGAGTTTGTCTTGTGCTTACCAATACCCAGTTGCACGGGGGGCCTCAAAAGATCTCTGTTCAGTCATAGCACAGTGCACGCGGCAACGTCCTGACGAGCGTTTTTCCACGATGCGGGAAGTTGAGCAGGAATTGATCCGTTGGGTACATGGTCACCCGGTTCTCTGTCGAAAACCGGGTTTCGTGGAGTTTGTTTGTCGATTGGTAGCTCGCAATAAAGTGGTTTCCTGTTTTTTGTTGCTGTTTGCTATTACGGTGATCTCTGCGGTATGTGCCGTTGGTTGGTTTGCCTATACAGCTGGGGTCTCACAGCAACATGCAGTCATTGCAGCCGACGCTGCTCGTGGCACACTCGCTGATTCACTCTTGCGGCAGGCCTTCTCTGCCGAGCGAGACAATCATGTGCAGATGGTGCAGGATTTACTTTCACAGCGGGAAGATGTCCTTGCTACCTTTGCAGATCGGGTACCAACTCGAATTGTAAAGAGTAGTAGTCTGGCCATACGGACACTTCTAAGTCGGCTTGATGGTTCCAGTTCCTTTTGGCGGAGTTCGGGCGCGTCAATAACTTCCGTGGCAGTTGCAGATGAGGCTGGTGTGGCTGTAGCCTGTGGAAAAGATGGCAGGGTTGTTGTTTGTTCGCTGAAATCTGGTCGCATTGATAGGCTTCCAACATTTCAGTATGAGACAGGGAGCCGTCCGTGGACTTCTGCGATCTCAGACACGGGTCGTGTTGCAATCGTCGGTTGCGACGACGGTCGGATTCATGTGCTTGATACCGAAGAAGGGAAAGTACTTGGTGTTTGTTTTGGTCACGTCGGACCTGTCTATGGACTGGTTATGTTGCCATCAGGCAAGGAATTTATAAGCAGTGGGCGAGATGGTTGTCTTCGGCAGTGGAACATTCAAGAACAGTTCCAGTTTACTGTTCTTACATCATTTGAGACGTCGGTGTATGGGCTTGATCAGTCACCGGACGGTATCTGGATAGCAGCAGGCCTCCGCGATGGTTCAGTGCGTCTATGGAATAGAGATACGGATCAGGAAGAACGGCTGTCTGGGCATCAGGGACGAGTCTTCGGGGTGGATTTCTCTGATGACGGAAAGCACCTTGCATCGGCATCTGAGGATCAGACAGTCAGGGTGTGGGGTATGAAGAATTCGACCGAGGAAGCATGTTTTTATCATCCTGTCCGCGTGAATGCCGTTCGGTTTTGTGGAGCTGGAAAAGTGGCCAGTGCTGCAGGAGATCAGCTTCTGCGTATATGGAATGTGCATGGGAAAAATCAGGTGAGAACATTCAATGGCCACAAAGGAGCAGTCTGGTCACTTGCTACCATAGGAAGCACTGGTCTATTTACTGGATCGGATGACGGGACAGTTCGGTTTTGGGAGGATGCCTGGGATCCACAAATCAAGTGTGTCACTGATGCGAAGGTTCATACAGTAGGCATGTCAGCTGATGGCCGGCATCTTGCAGTTGGAACGAGCTCAGGCTTCATAACGATTTGGGATACTTTCACTAGAGCACTCATTGCAAAGAGAAAAATCAGTGATCTTCCTATTAATGAGATCCGCTGGCATCCACTACTGTCAGAGTTTTCTGTGGCAGGGAGCGACAGTACGGTGACCCAGTGGGTGTTTGAGAGTGGACAGTCGGCAGCAGATGGAGGTTCTACTGAGCACACGAGACCACATCTTCGACACAGAAAGACGTTGTCAGGACATCGTCGTCGCGTGTTTTCAATCGCTTATTCAGCATCTGGGTCGTTGCTTGCATCCGCGGGTGAAGATGGAACTGTCCGACTGTGGCAACAAGGTGAGTCGAAGCCGGCTGCCATCATTGACCATCCTGGGCGGGTGTTTTGTCTAGCATATTCAACGTGTGCAGAGTCAGAACGCCTCGCCACGGGTTGTGAGGACGGTACCGTGCGGGTTTTTGATAAACAGGGCGAACGACTTGAAGCGTTTCATGGACACCGCGGTCAAATAAATGCAGTCGCGTGGAATAGAGGTTCAGGCGACCAGTGGAATATCGCATCTGCTGGCGCGGATGGAACGGTCCGGCTGTGGCGACTGTCGAGGCCGTCGCAAAAAAGCCAGCCGACAGGTCATGTGCAGAGTTCAATATTTGCAGCACGTGGTGGGAAAATTTGGTCGCTCGAATCTGTGCCAGACGAACCGCTACTCATTGCTGGAACGGAGAGTGGGGAAGTGGTGATCTGGTCGACTTCCGAATCGACTCCGTTGACATCGTTTCCGGGCCACCATCACCCCGTTTGGGATGTTTCTGTCGGGCCAGATGGTAGTCAACTCTGGAGCGGTGGCTGGGATGGAGCCGTTCGCAGATGGGACATCTCACGAGCAAATGAATTGGCTCATACGAATGACCCAGGAGGCTAATCAGCTCGCTTCAGCAAGGACCTTGCTAAGTGTTTCCTGTAGTACTGCACCACTTCGCTTAAGTGCTTGTATTTCTTTTGGCCAGAGTTCAACCTCAAGAGTTTGCTCTGCACCACCACGACCAACAACAGTTGGGACAGAGAGAGCAACGTCTCGCAGTCCATAACAACCACGCTGAACTGATGAAACCGGCAGGATACGTTTGCTATCGAGAGCAATCGCATGAACAACTTCAGCGATCGAGACACCAACAGCAAACCCAGCGCCTGTCTTTTTCTTGATCATTTCTGCGCCTGATGTTTTAGCGCGGATGAACGTGTCCTGCCCAAGCTTCTGTGTGAATCCTGGGTATTTTTCAAGCGGAAGCCCGCCGACACTTGCACTCGACCAGATCGGTACCATGCTGTCACCATGTTCACCAAGAATAATGGCTGAAACCTGAGTAGCAGGAGCGTGCAGATTCAGGGCAAGCAGGCTGCGGAATCGGAGCGTATCGAGCAAAGTGCCAAGTCCAATGATCCGGCCTTGCGGCAAGCCAAGTTCTTCTTCGGCGAGATATGTCAGGATATCAACCGGGTTGCTTACGACAAGGATTGTTGCGTCTGACTTGATGCCGGCTGTCTTCACGGATTGCAAAATTGTTTTAAACAGTGCGACATTTCGGTTGATTAAGGCAAGGCGACTTTCATCTGGCTTGCGACGCAGCCCTGCGGTAATGCAGATCAGATCGGCATCGGCGAGGTCTTCATATGCACCTGCGGTGATGACTTGGTCAGCAATTGCAGGGGCTCCATGCATCATGTCGAGTGCCTGCCCATCCGCAAGGTCAGCATTGACATCAACAATCACAATTTCGTGAACAATGCCACCAAGTTGGAGGGCGAAGCCAGCAGATGCTCCAACAATACCGCCGCCACCGATGATTCCGACCTTCATATTCGTTCCTTTTAATTGTTTCAGTAGATGGACTGTTACAGGGTAAGGCTATGCACGGTGCCCCTATGCACTGAGTCCAAGTTCTTTGCAGACCTGCTCTGTCACGGCTTTGACGACAGCTTCATAGTCGATATTCTGACTCGATGACGGAGTTGCATTCATGGCTGGTGGCGGGTCGAATGCACTTCGGCTGACACCAGTGTTGCCCCAACTTGTACGAAATACATCATTCGCACAGATGTCACAGTTCTCCATGTTCTTCTCGAGCCGAGGGTCTTTGAAGCCCCACTGTTGCTTGAGAGCAAGTAATTCTTGGGTTTCATTCTTTGACAGGTAGGTGACGCGGCCAAGATCTTTCGAAAGCATCAGAATCCTGCAGTAAGCGTCAAGAATTTCTGTCCACCAATATGCCTTCTCTACTGTTTCACCAAAACTAACAGTTCCGTGATTGGCAAGAATGACAACATTTGAGTCTTTAACAAACGGTCGAACGGTATCGGCAAACTTCTGATTTCCGGGAGTCTCGTATTTTGTGATGGGGATGTCGCCAAGAAAAACTTCAACCTCCGGCAAAACACACTGAGGAATTGGTTCGCGAGCAACTGCAAATGCCGTTGCATGTGGGGGGTGGCAGTGAACAACCGAGTTTACATCAGGTCGATCCTTCATGACCGTCAGGTGGAGCAGGATTTCACTGGATCGCTTACGTTGACCGGCTACTTGATTGCCATCCATATCAACAATGCAGAGGTCCGAAGGCTTCATGAAACCCTTCGAAATTTGTGTCGGTGTACATAAGACTTCTTTGTCATTGAGCCGAAACGAAATATTCCCGTCGTTTCCTGCAGCAAATCCTTTGTTATATATACGGCGACCAATGTCACAGATTTCTTCCTTCAGGCTTGCAAGAGATCGGTCTGTTGTGGTGATTGCCATCAAATACTCCTCGTAAGTTCACGGTTGTCGTGTTGTGTCTGGTGTCTCAAGTAATATGTGCGGGTCAGCATGAGGTGCTGCATTGCGATCAATACTCAAGTCTTCCTCATGTTTTGGGTTGGGGTCGGTTCTGTGATTATTCTGGTTTCAGGATTCGGTTTGGTTGGGACGATCAATCTGATCAATCAGGGCGGAAATGTAGGCATCAACTGGCTTCCCTTCCGGTTGAAACGGTTGTGCGGCCTCGCCTCCTTCGCTGAAAGCAACAAGTTGGCCGTTTCCAGCTCCTCGTTCGTCCCAGGCAACTAACTCCGGAGACGGGCCATCTTCGTTATCAAGGTCCTCGGCACGCAGTGGCACGAGAAGGCGCAAAATGCCACCCCGCATAGTCGGGTGCGCCTCCGTGAGCGTAATACTTCCAATGATTCGTCCGATTCGCATGATGGTTTGTTTGTTCTGCTGGGATGAGTGGGTTATTGTTTCTTGCAGCTACAGTCGGAATGACCTTTGTCATTATGGGTGCTGGCAAGTATTTCCGGTGGCTGCATGGTTCGGGCGGTAAGTTGCTTGGCGATCTTCGTCAGGCTGGCTGGTGAAAATTGACGTGGGTCAAGAATGACGAGATTCGCAGCGCATCGTGCGATTGAATCTGTTAATGCGGTGGGATCTGAACCAAGAACCGCACGAATCGCTGGAAATCGATTGGCTGCAACACAGGCCACTGCAGTGCTTTCAGTAAGAAGAATACATCGCGCCGCATCCCGGCTGGCATGCTCGGCGAGAGAGTCAAGAGTCGTTGCAAGGCCTGCAGAGGGTAGTTGCTGGCTTGTTGATACCGCACGACGAATTGTCGCTGCGATAGCCGACACGTCGGTCGTGCATTCCGCTTGGGCAATAAACAGTCGTGGCTCTGTTTTCTGTGCTGTGTCAGATTTTGCAGGAATGATCTCAATTCCACGATCTCGAGCAAGATCTCGTGCTGAGGGTGTGATGACGGCCTTGTGTTCGACGTACGCAACCTTTGTGCCGGGCGCAAGCTTGATGATTGTTTCTGCAGCGATAACCCGATCGGAGACGGTCGTCGTAGCTTGTGGTGATATGGATTGTGAGTGTTGGGGCTGTCGAGATTCTGTTTCGGCATGAATGCGCCGAAGCACCTCAGTTACGAGGTGGGCGATGTCATGAGATGAAACAGGAGGTGGAGTGGGCATTGTGTCGAGGTCAATCTTACTTAAGGAGGGCTAGTCAACGAGGGCGATGGTGCTCCAACGAGCTGGAGTTCGTCTACTATTGAGCACGTCTCGCATTAAACGACCGTCACTTGTAATGACAACGCGGTCATGAATCCCCGCAGATACCGTATCGATGGCTACTTGTGGATCCCCGTCACATCCCTCACCATCAGCAAGTAGAGGCTGGACAAGCAACAGTTTTGCTCCCACGAGTGAGTCGTGCTTAAAACTGCTTGTGACTGTGCCGATGACTCGTGCTACTTGCATGAATACGTGTCTTGGTTGTGGGGAATGAAGGTTTTAGGACTATCTTGAGACTGAAGTTCTGGTTTAGGTCATTGAGGGCTTCCGAGTACTCGAAGGTCATCCACCAGTGTGCAGCGACGCTGGCGTGTAAAGGTGAGAGGAGTCGTAACACCCTCTCCGGTCGGTGTGGCAATTGAAAAAGAAAGGTAGCCTTCTCCACCGAGCCCCAGCCCTGCAACACTCGGTCCGTTCTTAACAAAGAGCGTGGTGTCGAGGAGTCGTCCCATGCGGGTCATGTTTCGCACGTTATGGGAATGAATAACGGCTGTATGCCGGAACCCATGCTCACTTTCAAAGGCACGCTGAATCGCTTCGTCAGCATTTGGACACCGCACAAAGGGGAGGAAGGGCATCATCTGTTCAACGGGCACAAAAGGATTTGAGATATCCGTTTCGCCGAATATCAACTCAAGGCCCTCACGGCCGGAAGCACCGGCGGCGTCTGCCAACAGAGAGGCATCTTTTCCAAGCAATTCTTTTGCTGGAGCAGGATGGCGGTGCTCGCCCTCGCCCACCATGACAATCGCTTTATCTGTGAGGCGATCTATCTGCTGGCCAGAAAGCTGCAGGGCACCTGCTCGTTCCATCGCGGACATCATTGCATCGAACACGCTATCAACGACAAAGACCTGCTTTTCTCCGATACATAGCAGATTGTTGTCATAGGCAGCGCCTGCAATGATGGATTGGGCTGCGTTGTCGAGATCGGCGGTTTCATCAACCACTACTGGAGGGTTGCCAGGCCCGGCAACAATTGCTCGTTTGCTCGACTGAAGAGCCGCTCGAGCGACGGCTGGACCACCGGTCACGCAGATGAGTTTGACACCACGGTGATTGAATAGCTCTCCGGCGGTTTCGAGTGTTGGCTCGGCAACCAGGCTAATGAGATTATCAACACCAAGGTCCCGCTGAATTGCCTGATTAAATCGACGGACGCCCTCGACAGCAATTCCTCTACCACTTGGATGAGGGTTGACGACGACGGTGTTTCCTGACGCCAGCATATTGATCGCGTTACAGGCAATCGTAGGAAGCGAGTGCGTCACCGGTGTGATCGCACCAATGACACCAAAGGGAGCATGCTCGATCACGGCAAGGCCGTGGTCTCCACTAAATACCTCACTCGACATGAATTCCACGCCAGGAACGCGGTCACCGAGCACTTGCAGTTTTTCAATTTTATGAACGAGTCGGCCAATGCCGGTCTCCTCATATTCCATCCGCCCGAGTTCCTCAGCATCTTCAATAGCGATACGACGAATATGGCCAATTGCTCGTTTTCGGCCGTCCATGCCTAGTTGTTCAAGTTGGGCAAAGGCCTCGGTTGCTGCAGTTACAGCTTCATCCACCGTGGCAAAGATTCCGTTGCGACCGGCGTATCCCTGGCCGGTGACAGGTCCACCAGCTGAACGCAGTTGGGCAATGACCTGACGAACTATGGAGTTGATATCTGGTTGAGCGGACGAGTTCATTGAAATACGTATGGGTTAAGGAGTTGGGAAAAGAAATTAATCGGCTTGAGTGTCTGCGGTCTCGCGACTAAAGACTTCCTTGCCTTCAACTTGAACCGTATCGACCAGCCCAATGATGACCGCATCGATGGGGAGTGTTTTCGTCTCAGGAGTCATGCGAGCACTTGACCCTTGTGTCACCAGCACGAATTGTCCTTCACCAGCGCCAAGGCAATCTACGGCAATAAAGGTTCTTCCTGTAGACACAAGCTTTGATCTTTTCTTTTCATCAAGGCGGTATGGCTCAACGATGAGCAGCTTATGGCCAGTCATCGTGCTTGTCTTTTGTGTGGCGACAATCGATCCAGTAACAAGTGCAACGAACATGAGGAAAGTACTTTCGGAATGTATGAGGGTGTCAGTTACGAAGCGAGTGCCAGGAGATTACGAGTCTGACGTGCAACAATAAGTTCTTCATTTGTTGGAATAATCCAGATGGCGACAGGTGATCGAGCGGCTTCAATCCGCCGTTCCCCTTTGGCGTCCGCCTTATTTGCAGCGCTGTCGAGTTCAATACCGAGATCAGTCAACCCAGCTACTACAGCTGCTCTGGTGGCAGGGGAGTTCTCACCAATACCACCAGTGAAGGCGATCGCATCAAGTCCGCCGAGTTCCACCATGCCGCCTCCAAGCCAATGGCGGATAGAACTTACGTAGACATCAATGGCTACCCGTGCGGCTTCATTCCCGTTAGCTGTTGCAGCCTCAAGGTCTCGCATGTCTCCCGACGTCCCTGACATGCCGGCCAATCCGGCTCGTGTCGATAATTCAACAAGTAGATCTTCAAGTGATCGCCCTGTAGTTTTGGAAACATGCAGAAGAGCATAGGGGTCAACATCTCCTGAACGATTGTTCTGCGGAAGGCCAGACTGTGGACTCATGCCCATTGAGGTGCCGACGCTGTGCCCGTTCCGTGTCCAGCAGATGCTGCTCGAACCCCCAAGATGGCACTGAACTGTACGCAGGGGACGTTGGTTCATATTGTTCATCAGCCGTTCTGCAATAAACCGGTGACTTGCACCGTGAAAACCCCATCGCCGAACAAGATGCTTATCAACCCACTCTGTTGGCACTGCATATCGGGCATTGCGTTCAGGTATCGTGGAATGAAAATCTGTCTCGAATGCCGCGACGAGTGGTACATCGGGAAACCGCTCAGCAAGTTGCTTCATTGCTTTGACGTATGGAGGATTGTGCGCTGGAGCAACGTCAGCCATTTCCTCCATCGCGACTACTACTGAGTTGTCGACTCGTACAACACCGCTCACTCTGCCACCATGGACAGCCTTAAAACCAATCGCAGCAACATCAGCGATCGATGAAAGTGGTCCACCGTCTGCTGTGAGTTGCGTTATTGCGGCCTCGAGGGCGACGCCATGGTCAGGCACGGGTTGTATCGTTTCGACTTCAGTCGCTTCAGGCCCATCGTCATCCAATGACGCGTAGACGCGGCTTTCCTGTCCACCGATACGTTCCACACCACCCCGAGCAAGTTCTTGCTCGTCTCCTGTCGCGTCTGTTTCCGCAGACACTTCAAAAAGTCGATACTTGAAACTTGTCGAACCAAGGTTTGCGATGAGTATCTTCATTGGGCTTTCTCCTGCTGCCAGGGATGCTTCCGTGCGCTACCTAAAACGGGGTTTCGATTCAGCTGAAAAATGCTGGAACGAGACTTTCCGCAGGACGTGGGATGACATGGCTGCCAACAAGTTCACCGATCTGTTGAGCAGCAGTGGCACCGGCTTCGACCGCAGCGCGGACGCTCCCAACATCACCCTGAACAACGGTTGTGACGAACGCACCACCGATATCAACTCGTTTGAGAATCTGCACATTTGCCGCTTTGGCCATGGCGTCAGTTGCCTCAACAAGGCCCACGAGGCCTTTTGTTTCAATTAATCCAATTGCCGTATTCATGAATCTTTCCTGAAAAAGTTAACAAGGTTTAGAGGGTCAAAACTCTGGCCAGTTCACTGAACAGAGTCATTTTTTTGTTTGGGCTAGTTACCCGCCTTCGGTGATTTTGACTTGAGGATAGTGCCAAGGTCCTCGTGGGGACGAGCAATAACCTGAACACTTACAACTTCACCAATTCGACCGGCGGCTGTCGCGCCAGCGTCAGTCGCAGCCTTTACGGCCGCCACGTCACCACTGACAAATGCGGTCACAAGACCACTTCCAACTTTGTCCCAGCCAAGGAAGGAAACATTAGCTGCCTTCATCATTGCATCAACAGCCTCGACAAGCGTCACGAAACCTTTTGTTTCAAGCATGCCAAGGGCTTCGATGTTTTTTGCCATCTTCTGCTCCATATCATTTTCGCACTCATTCCAGCCGGGCGGTGCCCGGGTCGACTGCGTCGACACGTGTCAACAAAGCAGTCATTAGTTGTCTTTTCATCCATGAATAGTTCGGCGTTATTCCTGGCGGACCAGTTCGACGCTTGTTGCGTGATCAAGGTCAGCCGAGTTGCCTTCGTCTGTATCAATATGTACTTCAAGTTTGGCGTGTTCGTCTGCCCGTACGAGGAGGTCGCGGAAAACTGTGCCACATGGGCCGTTGATCACCAGGCTCATCCGATCACCATTCTTGACACCAAAGTGTGCGGCATCTGAATGAGACATATGAACATGTCGCTCGGCGCGTATGACTCCTTCGGTGAGCTCTATCGTGCCGGCCGGCCCAACGAGAACACAGCCCGGTGTCCCCGAAATTTTGCCACTTGCGCGAACCGGGAGATCTATCCCCAGTGAAATACCGTCTGTGAATGCAAGTTCAACTTGTGATGCTGGTCGGGTGGGCCCAAGCACGCGAACAGTCGGTAGCATTCGGCGTTTCGGGCCGATGATCATGACCGTCTCTTCTGCGGCATAGAAGCCGTCTTGGTAGAGGTCTTTCTGTGGTGTCAATGTGCGGCCGGGACCAAATAGTTTTTCAACATGCTGATCCGTGAGATGACAGTGTCTCGCTGAGATACTTACAACGAGCTTCGGAGCACTATTTGCTTGCTCCTGAAGAGCCTGACTTGGCACACCGTCATGCCCTGCGAGCACAATGTCTCGCACAATGCGTTCGACGTCAGAGCGGGATAGGTTGTGTTGTGGGAGTGTGGCTTGCATGAGTTTTTTGGTCTAAGGGTGTGTATTAGCCATCAGAGGAAGCAAATGGAGTGTCAGTATCACCATCTTCTGCAGGAGGGTCTGCAAGAATGAGACGAGGGCCGGCATCAAGAATAATTTGCTGCCATTCATCAGAAAGACCGCTGTCAGAGACAACGATATCGATTGCCTCAAGACCAGATACGAGCGTGAGGCTTTTACGGCCAAATTTTGAACTATCGGCAACAACGATTACTTTCCCAGCGGCGCGAAGCATGGCTTGTTCTGTTTCGGCAAGCAGAAGTTGGGCGTTGAAGAGGCCTTGCTTTGATATGCCGGCAGCTGAAAGAACCGTTGTGGTCACGTGGAGCCGGCTCAGCAATTCATTGGTGTAGGGGCCAAGGCAGACGCCGGTTCGTGGGGAGACAAAACCACCGAGCAGAATAAGGTCTGTTCTTGATTCTGAAGCAAAGAGATTGGCAACTGGCATACTATTCGTAACTACCTGAAGTGAACGTCCTGCCAGAAGCCTCGCCACTTCGTACGTGGTCGTACCTCCGTCGAGAAGAACAGTCTCTTCGTCATCAATAATTTTTGCAGTTTCGGCGGCGATCACCCGTTTTGCTTCCCAGTTTGCTGGCTGCTTCTCGTCAAATTCTGCAATGCGGGGGAGGCCACCTGCGTACAGCACACCGCCATGAGTGCGACGAGCAGTTCCTTGCTCTTCGAGGACGTCGAGATCCCGACGGATTGTCGATTCGGATACACCGAGTTCACGCACCAATTCATCGAGGGCTGCAAATCCCCGAAGACGGATGATGTCGATTAATCGGCTGCGTCGTTCTCGTCCGGGCACAGGGCAATCTCCTTCGTTACGACCGATTATGGTCCAGGGAAGAAAGAATGCAATCAATTTCTGACGAATCCGAGCGTGATTGTGTGCAAAATATGCCGAATATATGAATTTTGCTGCCGTAAAAGTGCAGGAAAGGCGAAATATGCAAGTTGTAAGTTAACATAGGCAAGATGCATGCTATGCGGGCTCCGTGTGTGGTGTTCACGTAGGCATGGAAATGACCAGAAACAGTCAAAAACGGTCGGAAAGCTGCCATACCTGGGTTTTGACCAACTTGCCCGAATCGATCTGACACGTTGTCGCTGGAATACACTTCTTGTCGATAGTTAAACGAACTGCGAGCGATACTCGCTGGGCTCGACCCGAGCGACGAGATGGCGTTCGCCCTATCGCACGGAAAACTTGGCAGCGTTCACCTGAATGATCAGGATAAAAACTTTGGTTCGTCAAATTTGCGAGCCGCCTTTAATCAGGTGCGAGTGCTCGAAGAGAATGGTTATGGTAACAATGGCGAATTCGTCGGGCTCGACGTCAAGGCCATGCGGACGCAGTCAGGTATTCCCGTGACCGATCATCTGAAGAACAGTCGAGAAATCTTCCTGCATTTGGTTGAAAAGGTACGGAATTACGATCGAGATCGTGAGCAACAGTTGATTGCCGCGGGTGGCTACGAGTCATTGGAGCTGTATGTGATGCGACACCTGTTGGGTGTCGAGACTTGATCTTTGCGTACATAATCATGAACATTTGCGGTAAGGGGATCTGATTTCATGCAGAAAGCACTTGACTCAAAACTGGCGAAGATTCTTTCCGACCCTTCGTGTGGTGACTTCATTCTGGCAGACGCCAAGGACGCCGACATGGCCGGTGGAATGGCCGCGCCCGGCAAGGGCCCAGAGCATCACGGGCTTGATGGAAAGTTTCGCTCACTTGAGCAATACCGTGACTTAATTCGCAAGAATGTCGAGCAGGGTTTGGTTGACATCATGCTGATGAGCGCCAGCAGCAACGAAGCGCTGACGATTCGTGAGCGGATTTTCGATGCGAGCCATGTCACGCCCGCGATCCGCGTCAACGACACAACAGACATCTGGTTCGCACAAGGCAGTCAATACGCTGCCCAGCCAGCTCAGCCGTTCCACACGACGTCGATTGATCACGGCATGTGTGGAAAAGCTGACTGCCAGCCAGGTGAGCGTCAACTCGGGGCCGAACTGGGTTTGTTCTCGGTCACGTTCAATAACGATGTCACGCTCGATCGCCAGATGCTCGAGGCGTACCGTGAGTTTCGGATCGAAGCTGAGGATAAAGGGTTTAGGCATTTTCTCGAAGTGTTCGACCCGAACGTCCTTCAATCACCGGTTCCCGACCTGGGCCGGTTTCTCAACGACAACATTGCTCGTGCCTTAGCTGGTGTCACAACCGCTGGACGGCCAGTGTTCTTAAAGGTGCCTTACCACGGCCCGGCGGCGATGGAGCAACTCGTCTCCTACGATCGGTCGTTGATCGTTGGCATTCTTGGTGGATCATCCGGAACAACTTTTGATGCCTTTCATCAGCTGTGGGAGGCCAAGAAATATGGCGCACGCGTGGCGCTTTACGGGCGGATGATCAACAACGCCGAACATCAGGGAGCGTTTATCCAGCATCTGCGCTGGCTGGCCGATGGCCAGATTGACGATGCATCTGAAGCGGTTCGCTCATATCATGGCCATCTCGAAAAATGTGGCATTCGGCCGTATCGGTCGCTCGAGGACGATTTGCAGCGTTCCGTGCGGGCGAGCGCCTACGGTGCAACGTCGAAGGTAATCAACGCGCCTTTAACTGGGGGTACGGCAAGCAGTCGTGCTGCAGGTTCTGCCGGGGGAACCGAGGGACCGGATTCCTCCGAGATGCCACAGGCAGAGAAGAATGCCTTGAATAAGTCACGATGAATACGAACGTTGGGTTGAATTTCATGAACCAAGACGCGAGACGCGGCCTGTTGGCTGGAGGAAACTTCATCACGGACTCTGTAAAAATCATTGATAAGTGGCCGCAGCAGGATGAGTTGGCCTCGATCCGTTCACAGTCAATGAGCAGCGGCGGTGGACCGTATAACGTGCTAAAGGATCTCGCTGCGATGAAGGTTGGGTTTCCTCTGGAGGGTGTCGGTCTGGTGGGCGACGACGCCAACGGGCAATGGATCAGGCAGGACTGCGATGATCACGGTATCGATGCAACACAACTCCGTACGACTTGTGATGCAGCGACTTCGTACACCGACGCAATGTGTGTCGAGAGCGACGGAAGGCGCACGTTCTTTCACCAACGAGGTGCGAACTCCCATTTTTCAGTAGACCATATCGATCTCATCGCAAGCCGCGCAAAGATCTTTCTACTTGGCTATCTGCTTCTTCTCGACACGTTAGATCAACTTGACGATGATGGACGCACCGAGGCATCTCGCGTGCTGGAGCGGGCTCGTGAGTTAGGCTTTATGACGGCAGTTGAAACGGTCTCGTCTCCTGATCCTCGTTTTCGGATGGTCGCGACGGCTGCACTGCGGCACGCAGACATTTTCTTCACCAACGAAGTTGAGGCATCGTTGATTCTCGGTGAGCAGGTCAACGCAAGTGTCACGTGCCTTGGTTCCGCGGCGGAGAAGATTGCCGCACTGGGATGCCCGGGGCGCGTTGTTGTTCATAGTACGAAAGGGGCCGTTTGCCATGAGCATGACGGAACGCTGTCTTGCCAGGCGGCCTTGAGGCTCCCTGATAATTTTATCAAAGGGAGCACTGGGGCGGGCGATGCGTTTACTGCCGGGTTTCTTTCGGGCGCGCACGATGACTGCACGATTGATGAATGCCTCATGCGAGGCGTTTGTGTCGCGGCAGCAAGTCTATCGGATCCGACGGCTTCGCTGGGCGTCGTTCCGCTGGCCGAATGTCTGAGTCTTGCGAAACAGTTCGGATTTCAAAAGTCACATAAAAAACAATAGAGAGTCAAAGACACGTCATCATTCTGACGGAACTGGCCTTGAAAAAAAGAAACCTATCTCATGTTCGTTGTCGAGGGACTCGACGTTTGTGAAGATGCGGTCGTCCTGCTTTCAAATAAGTGGTTCTCAATGAACATGTCCTTGTTAAGTAATCAATTGAACATAGTGACATTGTTTCCTGATGACCCCTTTTGTGCACGTATTGCTTTGAAAGGGTATGGCTTGTGTCGAGAGATACAAAAAATTGAGGCACCATGAAAAAATCACATACAGTATTCCTGCAATGTTCATTGATATGTGCGTTGCCAGTATTCTTCGCTGACGCTGAAGAGGTTCGTCCTGCAGGCAAACAAATCAGCATGAAATGGGGCCGTGTGATTGAAAATGATGGCGTGCGTAAGGTTGTGAGCACAGAAGGGGAATACAACGCACACAATCGCCATGGCCCGATAACTTTCTACGATGTGCCGTTCACAAACGGCACATTCTCGCTCTCTTGGAAACGTGATCTATCTCAAAAGATAAATCTTGTTTTTGAGACTGAAGAAGATGGCAAGGCGACGCACCTTTTCAAAGTGTTTGTGAATGGTACGCCGAACAAGGATCACTCCAAAACCGATGTCATCAGTCTTGTGACATACGAGAGTATCGCTAGTTCGAAGAAAAAAAAGGCAACTGTCAGGACAGAGAAGTATCACGCCGAAGCTGGAGAGTGGCATACGGCAAGCGTTACTTTTGATAATAATGTCGCGACTATTCGTGTCGATGATCAAGCATATACAGTCAAGGATGATAGGTTTCGGAAGGAAGTCATCAAGTGCGGTGTCGGTCACATATGGGGAACGCTTGAAACGAAAAACGTGGTCATTACAAAGAACTGAAATTCTCGAAGGGCCACGAGTGGTGAAGCGTAGGCATGTACATGTCACGATCGTGAAAAGGTAGAAAACTTGTTTCTTGGCTTGTGAGCCAGCGAGCACTTACGGAAAGAAAGCCATGAAGGTGAGTTTATTTAGCGTGATGTTATTCCTCGTGCTGGTGTCTGTGTCACAGGCAGCAGAAAGACCTCTCAATATTTTGATTATCTATGCTGATGATCTGGGGTACGGTGATCTTCAGTGCTACAACCCGGATTCGAAAATCCCGACACCGAATCTCGACGCACTCGCTGCTTCCGGAATGAAGTTTACCGACGGCCATTCTTCCTCGGGTATTTGCTCGCCCTCGCGCTACGCAATCTTAACTGGACGCTATCATTGGCGTAAGTTTCACGGCATTGTTGGAGTGTTTGGGGATTCAGCTTTCAGTGACGAGCGATTGACGCTTCCGGAAATGCTTAAGACAAAGGGTTACACGACCGCTGCAATTGGTAAATGGCATCTTGGTTGGGATTGGAATGCCATTCTGAAAGAAGATGCTGTTGTCAGAACGCAAGACGGCACCTCGAAAAACAAGAAGCCTCGCACGTTCTATGGCCCTGAAGCGTTTGACTGGGACAAGCCAATTCCAGACGGCCCGCTGGCTCATGGATTTGATTATTACTTCGGTGACACCGTCATTAACTTTCCTCCGTATTGTTGGATTGAAAATGACAAGGTCGTGAAGGCACCCGATGCCATCATGGATACGTCGAAATGGAAGCCCATTAAAGAAGGTGGCTGGGAGTGCCGGCCTGGGCCGATGTGTAGTGATTGGGATCCCTATCAAAACATTCCTGAAACGACCAATCGCGGCGTAAAGTACATAAAAGATCAGGCCCACACTGAAGAACCTTTTTTTCTGTACTTTGCCTATCCCTCTCCCCATGCGCCGATCATTCCGAATGATGCATTCGACGGAAAGTCAGAGGCAGGTCCGTACGGTGACTTTGTCTGTGAAACAGATGATTCAATCGGACGACTCCTTCGGGCTCTTGAAGATTCCGGACAGCGAGAGAACACGCTGATTATTTTCTCAGCTGACAACGGTCCGGAACGGTACGCGTATGTGCGTTCGCAGAAATTCGATCACTGGTCGTCTGACCCACTGCGAGGTTTGAAGCGGGATATCTACGATGGAGGTCATCGTGTGCCTTTTATCATCAGTTGGTCAGGGAACGTGCCTGAGGGTTCAGTCTGTCATCAGCTTGTGTCACAAATTGATGTCATGGCTACCGTTGCCTCGATTGTTGGGTACGAGTTGCCCGCTGATCAGGCTGAAGACTCTCATGACCTGCAGCCACTGATTGCCGGTGTGACAAACAAGAGTCCGCGAAGTGCTCATGTCCACAACACGCGTGATCGTGAGTATGCCATCAGAAGTGGCGACTGGACCTTGATCGATACAAAGAACGGGTATGTGAGTGGTCGAAATGCTGAGTGGGAAGCCAAGTATGGTTACATGCAAGACGATTCAGAAGCGGGACAGCTTTATCACATAAAAACTGATGAGGGCCAGAGGACGAACGTCATCAGTGAGCATCCGGAAAAAGCAGCTCAGCTCAAGGCGTTGCTCAAGCA
>JBDOMQ010000244.1:0-3654 GCA_039831725.1 Pirellulales bacterium | reverse complement strand
GCTGAAGGAACAGCCGAAGTTTTTCGGAAAAAAGACAGGGAGTCGCTGACGTGTTCGAGAAGATTAGAATCATTTTTACGATTCCAGAGTTACGTCAAAAGATCTTACTGACTCTTGGACTACTTGCTATCTATCGTGTTGGGTGGCAGGTTCCTTTGCCAATTGTTGATCCGGCCGCGATGCGAGCCTTTGCGGAGGAGTCGGGTGGAATTAGTGATCTTCTCAAGACGGTCGCAGTCTTCTCAGCAAGCCAACTGTCCCAGGCCACAATCTTCGGGCTAGGGATAATGCCTTACATTTCTGCATCAATTATTTTTCAGTTATTGGGCACAGTCTGGCCCCCCCTGGAGAGGCTGCAGAAGGAAGGTGAGTCAGGGCGGAAGAAGATCAATGAGTACACCCGATATGCAACCGTTGGTATCTGTCTCCTGCAGAGTTGGGCTTATGTTGCTTTTCTTTCGAATACTCGCATTGGTGAAGCATCTCTTATCCAGTCGAGTTTTCTCGTAGATGGCAGTTTACCGTTTTCTTGGCAGTTGGTTGCAGTGCTGACAATGACTGCAGGCACCGTTTTCCTCATGTGGCTGGGTGAACAAATAGATGAATTTGGTATCGGGAATGGAATAAGCCTGTTGATTATGGCTGGCATTCTTGCTGCCATGCCGAGTGCACTTGTATCACTCGCTGGAGACACAAGTTGGGAACTTGGCGGGGGTGGTGGGAAAATGGGCATCGAGACAATCCTTGTTTTAGCCGCGCTTTTCGTTGGTGTTGTCGCTGGGGTAGTTTTTATGACTCAAGGCCAACGACGAATTCCAACTCAAAGTGCGAAGCACGTTCGAGGGAGGAGAGTTTATGGAGGAACTCGGCAATATCTTCCGCTTCGCGTGAATCAAGCAGGCGTCATGCCGATCATCTTTGCCAGCTCATTGCTGCTGTTTCCACAGATGTTTTTTCAGTATTTGAGCAGTGCATATCCAGGGAATACAGTGCTGGCAGCCCTTCATGATTCGTTTACGAGGGGACAATCGTACCTCTACAATATTTGCTATATCGCGCTTATATATTTCTTTTGCTACTTTTGGACAGCAATCACATTTAATCCCAAAGAAATGGCTGACAATCTGAAGAACTTTGGCTCATTTATTCCTGGCTACCGACCAGGAAAGAGAACCGCCGACTATCTAGAGCGAGTCATGGAGCGAATTACATACGTCGGAGCGGGGTTCCTAGCCCTCGTGGCAGTTATTCCGACGATAGTGAGTGGAGCACTTGGTATTCCAGCTCAGATTGCAAGTTTTTACGGAGGTACCGGTTTGCTTATTGCCGTGAGCGTGGCATTCGATTTGGTACAAAAAATCGATAGTCATCTTGTGATGCGGAACTACAGTGGTTTGCTTGAGAAGTCATAGCTGGTTCTGTCACAAGCATATGTGATTACATTGTGTTGTTTTGCTGTTTGAGCCTTTGTACGTTGGCTTCATAATCCTTTAGCTTCATTCCATGGTCTTGTAGTCCTATGCGGATAATCCTGATTGGACCACCGGGGGCAGGGAAAGGAACGCAGTGCGAGAGACTAGTCAACTTTCTTCGGGTACCTCACCTCTCAACTGGAGAAATGTTACGGGCTGCTATTGCGCAGAAGACAGCTGAGGGAAAAGAGGCCTCTTCGTACATGGAGGCGGGTCAGCTGGTTCCGGACCAACTCGTACTTGGCTTAGTGACTCGCCGGTTGAAGGACCAGGATTGTCGAAAAGGCTGTCTACTTGATGGGTTTCCGAGAACAATAAATCAGGCCGAGATGCTTGATGATCTCCTTGAGCGGCAGGCAATGAGCGTTGACGGTGTTATCGAGCTGTCCGTTCCTCAAGAAGAACTTGTTCGTCGTATGCTTGCACGAAAACGGGAGGATGACAGTCCAGAAGTTTTTGCCCGTCGAATCGAAAGTTTTGAAAGACAGACGGCCCCTCTGTTGGAATACTATGAATTACAGGGGAAACTGAAGACTGTGAACGGGTTGGGTTCTGCTGATGATATCTTTGATCGGGTGCGGCAGGCAATCCGTGCATTTCGGCGAGCAAAACGCTAGAACAAACAAAACTTCAATTTGTGAATCGAAGCGTTTTAGATGTACTTTGCATTTTTAAGAAATGGTTTTGGCAGGATTGTTTCCTGCCTCCCTTGTTAGTCTTGGTGAAGAGGAAGAACTGACGTGCTGAAGCTAAAATCGAGTCGAGAGATAGAAGCCATGCGAAAGGCCGGTCTTGTCGTTTGGGAAGCCCATCAGATTGCTAAGCGTCTTGTTCGTCCAGGAATCACGACTGGTGAAATCGATCAAGCTGTAGAGAACTTTTTTGAGGAACAAAATGTCGTGCCTCTCTTTAAGGGAGTTCCGGGGCGTGTGCCTTTTCCGGCAGTGTGCTGCATATCGGTGAACGATGAAGTTGTGCATGGAATACCAGGTAGCCGGAAGTTGGTGGAGGGCGATATCATCAGCATTGATACCGGCTGCAAACTGAAGGGCTGGTGCGGTGATTCCGCCTTTACGCATGCCGTTGGCCAAGTAGAAGACGATGTTCAGAAACTCTTGGACTGCACGTCGGGTGTTCTAGAATTGGCGATCAAACTTATGGCATCACGAAATCGTTGGGGCGATGTTGCATCAGAAATGGCCACCTTTGTTCGTGATTATGGATTTGCTGTGGTTGAGAATTTTGTCGGTCACGGCATAGGCAAGAACATGCATGAGGATCCCCAAGTCCCAAACTTTTGCTCCCCGTCGTTTCGTCGTAAGCATGATTTTGAACTGGAGCCAGGGCTCGTTATTGCGGTTGAGCCCATGGTAAATATGGGAACGAAAAAAGTACGGCCACTACCAGATTTCTGGACTCAATCGACGGCTGATGGGAAGTACAGTGCTCATTTTGAGCATACAATTGCAATAACGGAGAATGGGCCGTGGGCTCTCACGGCGGACCCACAAGGTGGAGAAGAAGAGGAAGCAACTGGTGTTGCAACGAACAGTCAGGGCTAATTGGTCTATGCTCAACGTGCCTCCTGCCTGCTTGGAATTCGCTCGATAGCCGGAAATTCGTGTGCCTACTTGTGAACCCCCGTTTGTCGTGGCTATACTTCGAGGCTTCGATTTGTTCCAGATTAAGTGTTTTACTATTGCTGTGAGGTATGACGCGCTTGCGTCATGATTTCAATGAAAGTGCGTGCCAGCGTCAAACGGATTTGCGATAAATGCAAGATTGTCCGCCGTCGCGGTGTGGTCTTCGTTTTATGTGACAATCCCCGGCATAAACAACGACAAGGCTAGTAGAACGGTTGAGGAAGTGCCACGATCTGGTGAATCGAGCAGTTAAGTCAAAGCAGATAGTGTTGAAGCGTGGTGGTTGACTAACGCCTAAGCGTGAAGTGCTAGACATTGATTTAATTCAAGGTGTATCGCAACAAATAGATTTGATTCGTTCCTGAAAGCATCCACTTATGCCACGTTTGCTCGGTGTTGACATACCTTCGGACAAAAAGACTGTTTATTCGCTCCAGTACCTGTATGGCGTTGGGCCTCGCGTTGCGAGAGAGCTTTGCCGTAAGGCGGGCGTAAGCCCTGAGGCTCAGGCAAGAGAACTTCACGAGGACGAGTTGGCG
>JBDOMQ010000415.1:0-3662 GCA_039831725.1 Pirellulales bacterium | reverse complement strand
AAACTCCCAGCATCGATCGCGTTGCTAACGAGGGCATGCGGTTTGACAATATGACGGTGTCAACGTCGATCTGTTCTCCATGCCGCGCTTCGCTTTTGACGGGGCAGCACGGCCATGTGAATGGCGTTCGTACACTCAACAGGGGGATCAACGAAACATCGCCCCAGTATCCAGTTCAATTGCAGAAGGCGGGCTATCAAACCTGGCTAGTTGGCAAGTGGCATCTGGGTAGTGCGCCCAAGGGATATGACAAACATATGGTGGTGAAAGGGCAGGGAAATTATTTCGATCCGACCTTCTACGGTTCGGAGGGAACTTGGAACCGCAAAGGCTACAGCACCGATGTCTATACCGACATTGCACTCGACTGGCTCAAAAACCGCGACCCGAACAAGCCATTTCTGCTGAGCCTGCAATATAAGGCACCGCACGCGCAATATGACTATCCAGAGCGTTACAACGATCTACACGCTGGAGTTTCCCTGCCAGAGCCGCCTTCACTGTATGAAGACATCGCCAACTGCAACTCAATTTTGAAAAAGGAGATGCTGCGTACTCGAAAATTTCACATGCTTCATGCTCAGAACGGTGACTCGTACTATCAGAAACACAGGAATTCCAAAGCACCAAATAAAATGTTTGATCACGACGAAAATGATGATCGTGATAAAATCCGCGTGGCGTATCAACACCTGATCCATAAATACGCCCGCTGCGTGAAGGGGAATGATGACAACTTCAAACGAGTGATTGATTATCTCGAATCGGAGGGCCTTTTTGACGACACGGTGGTTGTCTATCTGTCTGATCAGGGTTATTGGCTGGGACAGCACGGTTTCTTTGATAAACGTTTAATTCTGGAATCGTCTATGCGTACACCGTTCATGATTCGGTATCCAAAGTTGATTAAGCCGGGGTCAGTGAACACCAATCTCTGCGTCAATGTCGATATTGCACCAACGTTACTCGAAATTGCTGGTGCAGAAATACCAGCAGCCATGCAGGGTCGCAGTATGCTTCCACTGCTCACGGGCGAAGAACTACCCAACGGGCGGGAGGCGCAGTGGTATTCCTATTGGAGTAATCCAAACCATCACGGAATTCGCACGGAACGCTATACCTATATCAAGGTGCCAGGGCACGATGTGGAACTTTACGACCGGAAAATTGATCCTGATCAGTTCAATAATATCGCGGCCAATCCGGAGAATGTGGAGCTCTTAAAAAATTTGGAAAAACAACTGCAGGTAAAAATCACAGAAGTGGGTATTACCGAAGAGCAATTGCCAAAACCAAATCCGACGACGGAAGAAATCAACAGCCGCAACGAGAAGAAAGAAAAAGATAAGCGATCCAGAGAAACCAACGAAGAAGAGGATCCTGTCATTCAAGAGCAGAAGGTGATCAAAAGAGCCGCTCGCCGAGCGAAAAAGATAGAACAGGCCAAAGAGGAACAACCATGATGAAAAGAATGTTGCTTACCACTGCGGCGTCTTTTTTATTCGTTTTGTCTGCGAGTGCGGCAGGACCAAATATCATCTATATCCTGGCTGATGATATGGGGGTAGGCGACGTGAAGGCCTATAACCAAGATTGCAAGTTTCCTACTCCAAACCTGGACCGGTTAGCAGCTGATGGCATGCGTTTCACCGATGCGCATAGTAACTCATCTGTTTGCACTCCGACCCGATACGGAATTATGACCGGACGATATTGCTGGCGTACTTCCAAGAAGCGCGGCGTGACGGGCGGGCTCTCGCCCCATCTGATCAATCCGAATCGTGAGACTGTGGCATCGCTCTTGAAAAAGCAGGGCTATAACACGGCTTGTATCGGCAAATGGCATTTGGGCATGGATTGGTCTTTGAAAGATGGAACGATCGCCTCTGACAAATCCAGTCAGAACATGGTCGACCTGAAAGCAAAAATTAAACAGGGCCCAAACGAAATTGGTTTTAACTATTTTTTTGGCATACCCGCATCGGCGAATCACTCACCCCACTGCTTCATTGAGAATGGCTATGTGCAAGGGGAGCTCGAGTTCTTGGGAGAGAATGAAAAGAAAGCCGCTGGGATCCAAGGGAAACCTGGCTTGGTTGCTAAGGGGTTTAAGCAGTCCGAGATTTTGCCAACGTTTACGCACAGGACCTGCGAGTGGGTGACAAAACAGGTTGAAACAAATCCAGGCCAACCATTTTTCGTCTACATGCCACTGAACTCACCGCATTCACCCATTGTTCCAAGTCCGAAGTTCGAAGGAAAAAGTGGCCTGAGTCCGCATGGTGATTTCTGCATGGAAACCGACTGGGCGGTCGGTGAAGTGATGAATACGATCGACCGGCTAGGTATCACAGATAACACCATCATCATCTTCACAGCAGATAATGGATCATCACCGATGGCTAAGTTTGAACTGATGCAAGCGCAGGGTCATTATCCGAGTTTTATCTATCGCGGGCTTAAGGGAATGACGTGGGAAGGTGGGCATCGCGTGCCCTTTATCGTCAGATGGCCTGTCGTCGTGAAAGGCGGTACCGTCTCGGAACAATTGATCTGCACGACTGACCTCATGGCAACGATAGCTGATGTGAACGGTGTGACACTAGCCAATAACGTAGGCGAAGATAGCGTAAGTTTTTTACCAGCGTTGAAGAGCGAAAACGTTTCGGATGGTGGAAAGCGTGGCGTGGTACATCATTCAGATTCTGGTGTTTTTGCGATGCGCAGTGGAAAATGGAAGTTGTTGCTTGATGACGTGGGTGGATCTCGGCGAAGTAATCCCAAGGACAAACCGGTCATCGATAGTGCGGATATCATACTTTTCGATATGGAGAACGATGAACGCGAGACAAAGAACCTCTCTCAAAAGTATCCTGAAGTAGTTGAAGCCATGAAAAAACAACTGGCGGACTATGTGAATAATGGTCGCAGCACACCAGGTATGCCAGTGGTCAATGACGCGGGTGGAAAATCGTGGGTAGAACTTTGGCCATTGAAGGACTATTTGAACGAAGTTTCACTGGCTGAGATGGGAACCAGAGCACCCCAAAAAGAGCAAACTCAACCTGAGGAACAGCGTCTCACCACAGAGGAAGTAAAAGCAGCCAGAAAGGCTGCCCGCAAAGCCCAAAAGGCCAATGCGAATAATTCGAAATAGGAAAACAAAAGAAACGGTACGGTTTTCAAGAAGTACCTTGAATTGAGAGAAATTATTCTTCTCGACTGGCTCATTGTAAAAGAGGCAGTGGACATTAGTTCCGAGTCGAAGTGACCGCTGTCATCGGAGGCTGAGACAGAAAATTCTGAACGATGGCATGTATCTCTTTTGCCCTCACGCCATGTCCAGAACCAATACCTTTGACATGGACGAAATTACCATCAAGGTATTCATACATAATTAATTTCTCATTCGTCGGGTGAGGCTTGCCCGCTGAGTCTGGTAATTTAGGACCTCTTTCTCCCATATGAGCAGCCCACAAATAAAATAGATGCTGTGCCGGCAAAACCTGAAAGCCGAGGCTGCTTTTGCCACCCTGGTACGGAATGATTTTGTCTTCAGTACCATTTATTTGAAGCCACCTTCTCCCTTTCGCAGGCACAATAGGAGTAGTAAAGTTTGCTCCTCCTGTTGGGTCCCATAAAAAGTTGGTGCCATCATGGCG
>JBDOMQ010000111.1:0-3666 GCA_039831725.1 Pirellulales bacterium | reverse complement strand
AACAACGGAGCCATGTTTTACTCACGAAACACAATAATCAGGGACTGCTAGTAAAACTCCTGAAGATGCCAGAAGCATCTTCAGGAGGAACAACTGCAATCGAAGTGACGCGTGCTGAAAGGGTTCTTTCGGCGAGATTATTTTTGAAAGACAGCAGTGCGTATTGATTGTGGAGGTAGGAGGGCATCAGCTTGTATAGTTTCACAATTTTTGGATTTATCGGTTTGATGTACCGAAACAAGTTTGTAACCGGCGTCAACTCGAAAGGACACATTTTTTGTGCTTGCTGAATCATTGATGACAACTGCAACGAGGCGGGTGTCGTCGTCATTAACAAAAGCAGACGTATGGAGATCCGAGACACCATCAACTTCAACTCGTTGATAGCCGGGGCGAATGAACCTTGAATATTGTGAAAATACATAAAACTTTTTAGTACGTTCAAGGAAGGTCTGATAATCACCAACTTGATCGGCCGGGGCACATACTAAAACCAATCCCTCATCGCGGTGTTTCTGCCGGACGTGTTCATCGTGTTCATTCCCTGGAGCCAGGGAATAGATAAGGCCCCACCAGAGAAATGCACTGGCTTGTGCGTCGACAAAAGTTGTGTGCATGTAGCGAGCAGCCTGGATTGCCTTTTGGTGTTCCGTGAGGTCGGCTGTCCACCCGTATGTGTGCCAATCATTGCCGTTCCATTGTGCGCCTGTTGTTTCGGTCATCCATAATTTCTTCGTGGGGATGAACTCTTCTGCCAACTGTGCAAGCTTCTGTGTATTGCCGACAAGGATCTCGAAGTTACCATCTTCATTATTTTGATAGCTGTCATACATATGGTAGGCCGCGATATCTACGTCTGGGCTCATCAGAGTGGGTAGAAATCGTTTGAATTCGGATGCATCGGGTCCAATATAAGCGAGGTCGGGAGCGGCAATCATTACGTCTGTTAATTGGTTGGCTTTTAGACGTGGCTGAACGAATTTTTCGATAAAAATTTTAAGACGTTCCGGCTCCCAGCGGCAGGTTTGTGTGCCTTCATGAGACCAGTTTGATTCATTCTGTACGCCGACAGCCGTTACGTTAATACCGAGAGAACGATAGAACTGTACGCGGGAGACAAGTTCATTAGCCCACTCCTCCATTCTGTCATCACGGAGAATGTACTGCTCCGTTCCATCAATCTGCTCGGCGCGTAGCCAATAGTCTGGTTCGAGGTGCTTCGCAGAGCGGGGCTGCCAAAAAGTTAAAAGCACTTGAAGCGAGGGATTCACTTCGTTTGCTCGCTTGAGGAGAGAAACATTGTGATCGGTCAATCCCGCCTTGGTAACCTCTCCTTGTACACGAATAATATTTGCATTGAGGTCGCCAAGGGTGGCGTTGAGTGCTTTATTATCTGCCTTTGTGGCCCAGAACGCTACTGATCCACCAAACCCGTCAATTGCCTGGCGTCTACGCGACACCCCAGTATCGATCTGAATGGTTGTTGACGTTGCTTGGGTGGCAGATGTGGTTTTGAACACAGTATCTGCATCAGCTTCTTTGATTCTCTTATGGAGTTCGGTCTCTGCAGCAACAAGGGATTCTTTATACGCTGGATTATTCGCGCAGTTTGTTACCTCTCCGGGATCTTTGCCAAGATCTGTAAGTACGCATGCTCGCAATTCACCGGTGTCATTATGAAACCACTCCGTATACCGAAAGCTTCTGAAACGGATACTATGGCCAAGCGACTTCCATGCTGGGTAAGAACTGTATGAACTGTATCGGTGGCCAGACTCTGGATTTTCGAGTAAGCCGCGAAAGCTTCGTCCCTGACAATGCGGAGGTGTTTCAATACCAGTCAGGTCGCACAGGGTGGGGTAAAGGTCAATAAGTTCAACGAGTCTGTCAGTCGTCTGGCCAGATTTCATACGTGGGTCTCGCACAATGAGAGGGACCCGGGTGTCGCATTCAAAATTGGTGTGTTTGCACCACGATGAGTGATCACCTAGTTTCCAGCCGTGGTCGCCCCAAAGAACCACAATTGTATTGTCTGCAAGCCCCTTTTCCTCTAATGCATCGAGGACGCGGCCAACATTGGCATCAACAAAACTCGCTGCCGCTGCATACCCATGCAAGAGTTTTTTATTCAAAGACTCTGGGAAGTCTTTGGGTCCCTCTCCAACATAATCTACGTACCGCTGCATCTCATTTGCTTTGGTGAATGCAGCATCCTCTGGCCACTGAGGTGGGCGGCCGCTGTTGGGGGGCATGGAAAAGCTGTCACGATCGTAGAGATCCCAGTATTTTTTGGGAGCAACAAATGGCAAATGTGGCTTGGTGAATCCAACGGCAAGAAAAAATGGTTTTTCTCCATCATTTGCCAACTGATCAAGGACTTGAATAGCCCGTGTCGCGCGCTTGCCATCAACGTATGTATCATCCGGAACGTCAGCAAGTTCCGTCATCGGGCCCTCAGGCGGAGCATGCTTGCTCCCTTTTGTTTTGTCTTTGAGTGCTTGTGTTACTAAGTCCTTGTTTTTTTGTAGAGCATATTCACTGGTGCTGACATCAATCCACATGTCCCAGTTTTCAAGATCAGTTGCCGGTCCACTACTGTGCCCGTGATAGATCTTGCCCATACCAATTGTTTGGTAGCCCTCGTTGCCGAAATGTTGGTTCAAAGTGACTAGATTTGGGTGTCGTTCTCGCCAGCCGTTCACATGAAAAGTCTGCTCACGAGTATTTGTTGGGTAGAGACCTCCCATTAGCGACAGTCGGGATGCACCACAAACAGCCTGCTGGCAGTAGGCGCGATTGAACTGCGTGCCTGATGCGGCAAGTTTGTCAATATGAGGTGATATAACCTGTTTGCCGTAACATCCTAGTTCGGGGCGTAGGTCATCGATTGCGATAAACAGAACATTTGGTTTGGTGTGCCGAGAAGATCGAGGCTCCAAGGCCGGCTTCAGGCGAGCTTCTGCAGGGGGTGTGATTGGTTTTGCTGCAGTGATGGTATTGGAAGCGACCGGCATCTTCTTTGTTGAATTTACTGTACTTAGAGTAAGTGGTTCCGAGAGGCCTGCTGAACTTCCGCCAACGCGGACAAGGTACTTTCCATTGGGGAGTACCCGCTGGAGATGCGTGTTGTGAAAAAACAGATCGTCAGCCCGAAGAGGCATTGTGATCTGTGTTGACTCACCGGCACGCAGAGTGGTCCTCGCAAACCCCTTGAGTTCCAATGCTGGCCTTGCAATGTCGAATTCTTCACCAGAGACGTAGAGCTGTGAAATTTCTGTTCCTTCGCGTTGGCCTGTATTGGTGAGCGTGAAGGTCACATTGACCGTTTGTCCTGCTTGAATCCTTTCAGCAGAAATAGAAAAGTCTGTATATTGAAATGATGTGTAGCTGAGGCCGTGACCAAATGGATACTGAGGGCTCCGAGGGGAGTCGAGGTAATCGAATACGAGGGAACTGCCATGTTGGCTGTAGTGGGCTGGAATATGGCCAACTGTACGTGGCCAGCTAATTGTCAGCTTTCCGGAAGGGTTCGTTTTACCAAAAAGAATTTCTGCTACTGCCGTTCCCGTCTGCTGCCCAGCATAGTGGGCAGTAAGTATGGCTGGAATATTTGATGCAGCATCGCCGAGTACAACTGGTTTGCCATTATTGAGGACGAGCACGACA
>JBDOMQ010000167.1:0-18167 GCA_039831725.1 Pirellulales bacterium | reverse complement strand
AAGCGGTCTCACGACGAAAACCAAGTTGCGATAAGACGAGTTGCAATGTGACCAGTAACACAAATACAGCACCCATATAATGAAACGGACTACCGAATGCGCTGGCCATCCAACCCTCATTGCCGCCGGCAAAGAAGGTGCCCAATGTCATAAGGAACAAACCGATGATCAACGTTACCAATGCAGAGCGCCCATCTGCCCAGCGATTGAACAGGCCAACCAGGATGACAGCGGCCAGCGGTATGAAATAGACACCATTCAAACCTTGGAAGAAACTGAATACTCCATCGCGACCGTAGAAGGCGAACGGTGCAGCGATCACAGCCAGCACGGCAACGACGAAGCTACAAATTTGCCCCGAACGTCGAACCTGGCTCCCTGTCGCTGACGGATTGATGTACTGTTTGTACACGTCCAACGAAAAGAGTGTCGCTGCTGAATTCAGAACCGAATTGAACGTCGAGAGAATTGAACCAGTCACAACAGCAGCAAAAAAACCAAGCAACCAATCTGGTAGCACTCGCGCGACCAATGCACCGTAAGCCCGACTGGTGTTCCACGCTCCATTCTCGGTCAACCCAACCGATTCAATCATCTGAGTGTCTTCCGCCGTGACAACAAGATAAGCCGCCGCGATTCCGGGAAGCACTAAAATCAGTGGTGCAAGAATCTTGAAGAACGCAGCCAGCAAGACACCTTTTTGACCTTCGGCCAAATTCTTGGCACCGAATGTTCGCTGGATGATTTGCTGGTTCGTCGTCCAATAGAAAAAGTTTAAAAGCAGCACACCAGTGAACAGCGTTGGCCAGTGAGTCGACTCATCCGACGTTCCCAGTGACTGAAACGCATCTGGATCGGCTGCTTCGATCTTCGCAAGTGCGCTCATGAAACCACCATCGCTGCCGGCGATTAACTGCAATGAAAAAAAAGTGATCATGAGACCACCGACTAGGAGCCCGGCACCATTAAACGTGTCACTGACTGCAATCGCTTTGAGTCCCCCGAAAATTGCATAGGCACCCCCAAGCGTGGCAATAAAGACCAACAGCATCCAAATCATTGTCAGTTCGCTGACACCAAACTTCACGTGTAGGCCCAACATGCCGTTGAGTCCGTTGGCTCCAAGAAACAACACAAACGGCAAGAGTATCATCATGTAAGCAACAATAAAAATTGCGGCAGTGACCGAACGAACAGAACGACCGTATCGCGTTTCCAAAAATTGTGGAATCGTCGCAATACCAGACTTGAGATAACGTGGCAGAAACACCAACGCCAAGATGACAAGTGAAATTCCTGCGACGACTTCCCAGCACATGACTGACAACCCGTCTTTGAATGAATCTCCGTTCAAGCCAACAAGTTGCTCTGTCGAAAGATTCGTCAGTAATAGCGAGCCAGCAATGAACACGCCCGTCAAACTGCGGCCCGCCAAGAAGTAGCCTTCGTCACTTTCAACATCGCTGTTGCGAGTGATCCGCCACGTAAGGAATGCGACAAGCGATGTAAAACAAACAAATGAAGCAATAGTTAAGAACAAGGTGACCGCCTTTAAAAATGTACAAGAGTTAATGAAGGATGAATGTACCTGATTGACAGGCTACACGTATCGTCTTGGCTCGCTCTCTATTTTTCATAACCATGGGGATGATCCGAATGCCATTTCCATGCAGATTCAATAATTTCTAAAATCTCCGGGTATTTGGGTTTCCAACCAAGGTCAGCTCGCACCTTGTCACTCGCTGCGACCAGTGTCGCGACATCTCCCGACCGCCTCCCGACAACTTCACTTGGGATGGGGTGCCCGGTAATTTCCCTCGCAGCATCGAGCACCTGCTGAACGCTGAAACCAAGACCATTCCCAAGATTATAAACATGTGACGTGTGGTCAATCGCGTCCAATGCCAACCTATGTGCCTGAGCAAGGTCCGCCACGTGGATGTAGTCGCGAATACATGTCCCATCGGGAGTAGCATAGTCGTTACCAAAGATTTTAATCTTCTTCCGCTGCCCCAACGCAACCTGCAGAACTAAGGGAATCAAGTGCGTTTCGGGGTTGTGATCTTCACCCCGATATTTCGTCGCACCTGCCGCATTAAAATATCGCAGTGCAGCGAACCGAAGTTTGCCAGTACGATCAAGCCAGTGAAGCATCCGTTCGAGAATGTGCTTGGACTCGCCGTAGGGACTTCCTGGAATGATGTGCTCTTTTTCACCAATAGGAATCGTCTCAGGGTCGTCAAACAGATTTGCTGTTGAGGACAGGATGAATTTTTGAATGCCGTACTCAACAACACTCTCAAGCAAGTTCAGTCCATTACGAACGTTGTCACCCAAATAAAGAAACGGGGACTGCATCGACTCGCCTACCAAAGACTTTGCTGCGAAGTGCATCACAGCGTCGGGCTCAAACCCAGAGACTGCACTGTCAACATCATCACGGCTCGCCAAGTCTCCAACGATAAACTCTGCATCTTCGTGGACCGCCGCACGATGACCTTGCGAGAGATTGTCAAAGACAGCGACCTGATTCCCAGCCTCAACGAGTTGCTCAACAGTCACGCTTCCGATGTAACCCGCTCCGCCTGTCACCAGCACTTTCATTGGTCGCACTCCGATCCAAGATAGTGGGCATCTGATACATTTCTCAGTCGGACGGCAGGTCGCTTGGGAATCAGGTTGTACTGCGGCTCACTCAGAATCTCGCAGCCGAGCATAAATTTCTTGACGGCAACCGATCCTAGAGGTGGCGGTAAAAAATGAACATGCCGCTGCCTATGTGAATAATCAGTTGTCATTGCTATTTCTTTTAATTAAGTGAGCACCGAGTGCCGGGCGACTTGCAAAGGAACTTCCTTGGATCCCTGTTTCAGTCTCGTACTGAGTCAGAATCCTTTCGCGCACTGCATCTGCACAGTCCGAACGAACTAATGTGACGATACAACCACCAAAACCACCCCCCGTCATTCGAGAACCATAGACACCACCCTCAGGTCCTATCTCACGAGTGATTCGGACCAATGCATCGAGTTCATCACAACTGACTCGAAAGTCTTTTTGTAAAGATTCGTGGCTGGAGTACATCAATTCGCCAACCGACGACCACTGCCCCTTTGCAAAGGCTTCTGCTGCATCCACAGTTCTAGTAATTTCACTTACGACATGCCGCCCGCATGCCAACTCGTTATCAGTTAGCCCACCGCGTGCCAAACCGACGTCCGCCAACGTGACGTCCCGCCAAGACGACAGACCAATTTTTTCTAGCGCCGACTCACACTGACGTCTCCGCTCTGCGTACTCACCGCCTGTCAATTCATGCTTCACATTGCTGTTGGTGATCAGAACCGAGACCTCTTCATCTCGAAACGGAACCGTTTGTACTTGCTGACTCATGCAATCGAGCAACATGAGCTCACCAGGCATGCCAAACACACTGGAAAACTGATCCATGATTCCACAGGGCATGCCAGCAAAAGCATGCTCGGCATGCTGACAGAGAAGTGCTTTTTCCAATGGCTCTATCTGGTGACTCGCAATGCCCTCAAGCATCGTCGCCGTTGCCACTTCCAAAGCCGCACTGCTAGACAATCCACCACCGCTTGGAACACTGGAACCGATTACCGCTTCCAACGGCGGGACATCACAACTACCTGAAACAAAACCAGCAATAACACCCTCTATGTACCGCCCCCACCCAGAACACGTTGGCCCGGAAGACGCACTGATCGGAATATCTTTGCTTTCGTGTAGATCGCAACTATAGAACGTTGCATGCTCTTGCGATGAATCAGAACATGGGGCCGCCGCAATAATCACATATCGCTCGATTGCCATCGGAAGAACAAAACCGTTGTTGTAGTCGATGTGCTCGCCAATCAGATTGACGCGGCCGGGAGCCGCAGCCACAACAGATGGTACTCGACCAAATCGGGATCGAAATCTATTCTCCACTTGCTGGCGTAATTCCACGAGCTGATCAGCGGCGGACAACGATGCTGGATGAGATAGATCTGCCAACGAACTGTCACTCTTCTGAAAAACTCACAACGAACATACACACCGCAACAAGATCCATGATCCACAGGCCAGACCAGCCGTCAATGAGACAGGCCGTCTCGAAACTAAACTATATTATCACATCTCTTGAAGGCTATTCGATCCATCCGCACACGCAGCAGCATACTTACCAGAATTCTCGCAAAGCCTGCTAAGGATTGGCCTGCTTGCGAAACGTTCCAATCGTCATGCCTGTCACGCGTTTAAAAACAACATGCAAGTACTCAGGATGCTCAAATCCGCACAGAGCAGCAATTTGCTCGGCAGAAAGGTCTGTGGAGATCAACAACTCCCGCACACGCTTGATCTGAACGAACCGAATCTCTGCTTGCGGCGTACGTCCAAGATATTTCCTCACCTGTCGCTCAAGCGTACTGCGAGAAACTGAATTGTTACGAACCACCTCTTCAACTGTGAGCCCACGACATGCGTGTTCGCGGATATACCGTAACGCAGCTGCAATCTCCCGATCATCAATTGCTACCACATCGGTCGATTGCCGCGTTGCCACACCAAGCGGTTCAATCAGTTGAACATCCGGCACCGGCGACTCACCATCCATCAGTTTTGCCAACAATTCTGCTGCCCGGAACCCAACTACCTGGGCGTTCGGGATCACACTCGATAGTGGCGGTGAACAAACGCGGCAAAGCAGCTCGTCATTATCGACTCCCACGACCACAACTTGCTCGGGAACAGCCAGATCAAGTTCTGAGCAAGCGTCAATGACCTGTTGCCCACGAACGTCGTTGCAGGCCATTACCGCAAAAGGAGGCGTCAACGTGCGTAGCCAATCCATGATGCACTGCTGCTCATCTTCCCAGTTTCGTGCCGCCCGACCCTGCCAAGAAGAACTATAAAGCGAACATACTCCCGATGAATTTTTGTCGACCATTCCGACGAATGCATCTTCTCGACGCTTCGACCATGCCTCACCCTTATATCCGCAGAAACCAAAACGTTCAAACCCTCGTTCCAGCAGATGCTCCGCACCCATCCGTCCAATTGCTGCGTCATCGGACCGAACCTGAGGCAAGTCGATAGTGGCCTTTCGATCGGTCAACTCCACAATCGGCACGCCTGTATTCGAGATTGCATCAACCAAACGAGACGTCGTCGCGCGAGAGATGATTCCATCACCCTTCCAATCATTTAGCCACGATGGAGGCTGTTTGAACAAGTCTCGTTGCTCCAAAAAAACAGACCAGCGATCGTGCATCCTCATGTACCGCACAATTCCTGCAAGCAGATCACGGCCGTACATGCTCGAGGTCTCAATAATCAATGCAACGTGCCGTTTCATCTCATCAGTCTATCTATTGCGGGCACGCTCATCGAGCATGTCGGCAGTGAATTTCTGACTGAGAAACTCATTCAGACAACACTATTCACCCCGGGGCCGTTTGGACTTTCATCCGACATATGTCCATCCGTCGTCGCACTTCGATACAACGTGGCAACGAGTTGCCACTCGCCAGAGTGCTTTCGGTACCGGTGTTGGATCGAACCGGTAGAGATCTGGAAAGTTTTCCTTTAGGGCACGCGTTGCTTTCACCGCGTTATAATGCGGGATTCGAGCATCCATGTGATGTGCGACGTGTGTACTGCCAATGCGATGGTGCAGAAAATCAAGAATGAAACCGTATGGCCGGTCAACCGTCATGAAAGCTCCTTTGACCCACGTCCACTCCTCGTTATCAAAGTGTGGAATGTCTACATCGGTATGCTGGAGCCAGGTGTATAAGACGAGCCAAAAGTTCACCACTAGGTAGGGTCCGAGGTAAAGAGCAAGCACTGGGAGAAACCCTGAGGAATACGTCCACCAGCCAAGCAGGCCAATTGCGACAAGAATGCCAATATCAGACAGCCAAACTTTGCGAGCCCATCCTCCAGGAAAGAGCGCGACAGAGAATGGCCAGGCAGGCCAGAAGTGATTTGTTGTTCCTCGAGCAGGGCCACCCGACGCACCAGTCAACAGGTAAAGAGGCCATCCAGCCACAGTGTTGATGAAAATCAGAACAATCGCAAAAGCTTCATCACCGATTGTTTCATGCCACCACAGCCGGGCTGCACCGCCGGATGTCGTATCGCGGTGTGGCACATGTGTTTCACCACTGTCGAGGTGGTTGGTGCGAGCGTGGTGCAGTGAGTGGCTTCGCTGCCAGGAGAAGTACGGCACGAGCATTATACTGTGCAGGCAGTACCCAATCACATCCTGAAGCCAGTTGTGTTTCGCAAACGCTCGATGACCACACTCGTGCGCAATGACCCAGCACCCCGTGCCCGCAGTTCCGGCCACGATGGCATACCCGATCCAGACAGGAAGCCAAGACCAGGTCAGCGGTATGAACAAATATGCGAGTACTCCACTACCAATTGTCATTGTCAGAGAAATGAGCAAGTAGAACGAAGACTTGATCAGGCTGCGATCAAAACATTCGGCTGGAATAGCAGCAAGCACCTCGGCTTTTGTCGGATACCGCTTCTCTGCTTCCGGACTGAAGGATGCATCATTCTCAACGGCTGCCGAGGGCAGGGAATCTTCTACAAGACAGGTACTCGGCACGACGACCTTCCAACGACAGAAACAGCTGATGAACTATCCGGGAGACGGCTCATTGCGACGCCCACGGTTGTCAAAGAATAGCCGAAAGGTGACAGCAGACCAACGAAGCGATTTTTCAACCTCAAAAACCCCTGATTGGGAAACCGTAACTGGCAGCCGGCCCGACGTGTGCAACAAGCTAGCTCACCACGGACCAAGGACAGATTGACTCCGGAAGGCTCGCGACATGTCTGCAATTCTCTTTTTAGCCTTTGCCGTGCAACTTTCGAAATGCTTACGCCACTATGGTTTGTTTAGAGCATTCCAATTGTTGCAGCGAGCCAGCGAAGACATCAATTCGGTCGAGCAATCTCATACTAGTCCAGTCAATGATCCAGTACTGCTGGCGAATCGATCAGTCTCGACTCCCATGTTCTGGAGCATGCTGACATAGACATTACACAGCGGGGTGTTGTTCTGTGAGTTGAATGCGAGGTGCTGCCCGTGCCGAAACCCACCACCGGCAAGAATGATTGGAAGGTTGGAATTATTGTGAATATTGGCATCGCCCATATGACAGCCATAGAGAACCATTGTGTTATCAAGCAGGTTGCCATCTACCTCATTGACGCTCTTAAGATCCCGCAGAAACTCACCGAACAATTCCATTTGTGCGTTTTCAATTTCCTCAAGCCGACTCAACTTCACTTCGTCTTTACCGTGATGAGAAAGATTATGGTAGCCACCGAGCGTTCTACCATCATCAAACGTTACACCTGGGGTGCGTACACTGCCGAGGAATAGGGTGATGACCCGAGTCGAATCCGTCTGCAAGGCAAGCCGACACATGTCATTCATCATGCGAACCATTGCGAAGAATTCTTTCCTGTCTTCCGGATACTCGGGCATCGCTTCATCGACAGTGGGTTTCGGTCTCGCTTCCCAGGCTTTCGCATCAGTGAGCCGCTGCTCAAGACTGCGAACTGCGGTTTGGTATTGATCGATTCTCTGCCGATCTGAATCGCTTACGCGTTTGCTTAAACGCGAACTCTGTCCTAATACGACATCAAGAATGCTACCCTTTCTCCGAAGCCGATCGAGTTGTGCTTCCATCGCATCCCGATCCCCCTGTAGAAACATTTTTTTGTAGAGATCAGCCGCGCTCTTGATGGTGGGTATCTCAACACCGGCCTGTGTATAAGAAAGACTCCTCACATCGTTGATGCCAAGAGAAAGCGACCGGAATCGTGTCTTGTTGCCCACCTCATTGGCGATTACCTGGTCAAGAGAGATGCTATTACGAAAACTCGCTCGCCCCGGATGTGGAGCTGCAGTCAGAAAGGTTTTGTCAGCACGGTGGCCACCGTCAACACCGGGATGAGAGAGCCCGCTGAATACGGTGAATTGCTCCCTGTGTTCTGTGATTTTCTCAAGGTAAGGGGACATCGCATAGTCTCGTCCCGCCGTCTTTGGAAAGAATCGCTTAGGAATAAAACCGAGATCCTGATTGATCGCGATCATACGTTTCGGAGCAGCTTCTACTGAAGAGGCTCCTAAAGATTCCAAAAGAGGCAGGCTCACACTGACACCAGCAGCTTGCAGAAATGTTCGACGGTTGGTTTTCATTAGCCTATTTCCTTAAGAACAATGGGCTTTGGACAATTTCATGAATAATCGTCCGCATGCCAAATTCTGATGCACGACTTTTCTCGAGTATGGCCGATACCTCATCCCGATCAGCAAATCCAACCGGTGCTCCAGTGGCATATACGAGGAGTTGCTCAGTTATATTTCGCGCGATGACTTCTTCATTTTCGAGCAGCAATTCTTTGAATTGAAGAACATCTTCAAACGGATCCCCCTCTGGTGTCACTCCGGAGGCATCGACTGCATTTCCAATAAAGTGCACGAACTCGTTCCCGCTTCGACCCACACCTTCGATCCGCTCAGACCCTTCGCCCAGTGAGCGGTAATTCTCCCGCCAACGTCCCATGACATCGAATCCTTCCAACGCAAATCCTGGAGGATCAATCTTCTGATGGCAGCTTGCGCAGGACGCATCCTCGCGGTGCTTTTTCAGCAATTCACGAATAGTTGTTGCACCACGAATATCTGGCTCTACGGCAGGAACCGATGGCGGTGGTGGGGAGGGAGGATCGCCGAGCAGTCGCTCCATGACGTAGACACCGCGCAGCACTGGTGAAGTGACGGTTCCATTGGCTGTCACCTTGAGCACTGACGCTTGCGTGAGGATCCCTCCATACGGGCTGTTGCCTGGAAGCGAGACCCGCCGGAATGTGGGCCCGACAACTCCCGGGATGCCATAATGACGTGCCAACCGTTCATCAGCGAACGTGTAATCAGCATCAATGATGTTTCGGGCTGGTCGATCACCGGCAATTAAGTCCGCGAAATAGAGACGCGACTCTTCAATCATTGAGTTCACGAGCCACCAGTCACCAGCGTACTCCGGGTACAGTTCACGGTCAGGATCAGTATCGTTGATTTCGTCGAGCTTTAGCCAGGCATCAAGAAACTCCTTAACGAAACGTCTTCCTTCCGGTTTTTCAAGGAGGCGATCGACTTCACGTCGCAACGTCTCTGAGTCACGAAGTTTTCCTTGCTGGGCCAAGGCACGAAGTGACTCATCCGGAATCGATTCACCAAGAAAAAATGAAAGACGTTCTGCGATTGCAAAGTCATCCAGTTCACCTGGTTCTCCGCAGTGAAAAAGAAATTCAGGTGAAGCAAGTACTGCTGAGTAGGTGGCAATCATCGCTTCGGTGAAAGTCTCTCCCTCCTCCAACAACTGCTTCGCGTACAGGTAGAAACGTTCGAACTCTGCATCGGCAACCGGCCGACGGTAGACCCGTGTCATAAAACCTGACAAAAGCTCGCCCGCCTCCTGCAACGGATGCGTTGGAACAGCGATGACATGACGCCCCGATTGTTCTGTCGGGACGTCACCAAACAGTGCTTTATAGGATGCCGGCGGCCATTCCTTAATAAACGGCCCTTCGACCTCCAACCAATGAAAAGCAACTCCGGGGTAGCCCTCTGGCTCAATTTTCTGAATCGTATGCGGCATTGCCGGAACCATTGGGCTGGGCAGCCGCATGCAATCGAGCTTTACCATTGCCCCTTTTTCGAAAAAGGCTTCCATTTCGAACACCTCGGGCGCATCAGGTGGTGCTTCGAACATTCCAATTGGCAGCATGCTCTGGTTGTTGGGCTCAGAGAGGGTAGAAGAATAGACTTTGACTGGCTCGCTACGCTTTCCAGAAAATATTCGATCATTCACGGGCGTCGGATATCGCCGCGTCGCATCAAGTACGAGGCCTGGATAATGCCGTGGTTTCTTTTCCCCCTCCCACTCAACGTAATCAGTTTTGCGGAGTACGGATCGTGCTTTCAGGCGAACCTTGTAGTCACCACGGATTGGTGCTTTGAACTTTTCAAAACCGTAATAAAAGGGCGTGTACGCTCCGCGAAAAATGGCGGTCGACGCCTGCTCTTTTGACAGTTGCGCTTTTTGATTCTCTTTCTCCAAGTTATCCAGCGGCACAAACTGAACGGCATCCGCGACCACCCATCCATTAGCACCTTTGTTGCTTAGGGAGATTTCGGCCACAACAGGCTCAGAGTTTGAACCATTACCAATGGAACCGAATCTAAACCGTCCGAGTGGAAACCAAAGGTTCTCAATAGTGGGTGTAACGGTTTGGTCAATCGTCAGTTGGGTTTCACCTTCAGCATGCCTGATGAGGTAAGGGGCTTTCCGGGCCATGTCCTTTCCCCCGATGAAACTGACTCGCACTTCGTAGGTTCCAGGTTTTGGCAGCTCAGCCTTCCACGAAATCGTGTAGGTACCTGTGCCCTCGTTATTGTCAGCCAGATAGTGCGTCCCAACATGATTGGAGCTTTTGGTGGATTCCCGCCACGTTCCAGTGAGTTCGGCTGATGTGTTATCAACCGTAATCACTTCCGCCCGAACTTCGTAAGCAGGGTCAAAGCCTTTTTTCTCGAAGGAATACCTGTCATTTATTTCGAGCCCCTCCAGCGCTAGGGAAAATCTCGCCCAGCCAGGATTTCCTTTACCGGCCCACATCCGAGTTTCCTCGCGTGCATAGTAGCGATTCGACTGGAGTTGGGGTTTTTTCACAGGGAACTCAAGCGCACGACGGAGGGCAAACTCAGCCGCATCGAGATACGCGTTGACCTGCACGTGGGAAACGTCGAGGGCTGTCCCCACTTTTGCAAACCCATGGACTTCTCCATCCAAAGGCAGCTGATCGGCAACTTTGAGAGTGGGGTCGTGTAAAAGATCACGCAGAATGTTTTCGTATTCAAACCGATTTACACGACGTGCCACCGAACGTCCATGTTTCGCATAGTTCTTTTCCTGAAATCGTTGGATACGACCTGCTAGATCTTCGATCGCTACCCCACGCTCCACTTTCCCAAGACTGCTTGCATCCTCCGGTGGCATTTCCTCAGCTGCAATTCGATCATGAATCTTAACCCAGATATTCGTGATATGTGGGTCATCAAGATTCCAATCAAGTGACTGAATATTTAGTCCTCCGGACGCCTCCGCGTCATCGTGACAGTCTATGCAGTGATTGCCGAGAAACGCACTCAAAGCCTCCGGCACGTCCGACCCCTGACTTGCCTGCGCAACCAGCCCCATACTCATCATGAAAATGATTACGAAGCCGTATACCACTTTGTTTTCCGCAGACACCTTGGTATCAATCGCCATGTTCGATGAAAACGAACCAACGCAAGACGTCAATGCAGAAGCAACGATGTTAGAGTTAGCATTCATACGTCAGTTATTTCCTCAATGACTCATTCACCAGATCACCTACGACCAGATCGAAGTTGCAGTCGCATTCGCATCGGCGAATCGTTCTACCGGCGCACCCGCATCCTGCAGCATGGTTGTCCATAGGTTCGCCAGTGGCGTATTCTCTTTCGACGCCACTCGGTGGTGGCCATGCGTCAGGCCTTTAAACCCGCCCCCGGTGAGTAGACAAGGCACGTTGGTAGTCCGGTGAGCCGTGCGTAACCCACCACCGTTGTAGACGAGGCTATTCTCGAAGAGCGTGCCGCCATTCGGATCGAGCGGGTCCTTCGCTGAGCGAAGCTGATCAATGAACCCGGAATACAACTGCATCCATTTTGTTGTCCGCTTCAGGTTGAGCTCGTGCAGCGACACATTGGAACCGTAGTGGGACAGTGTGTGTGGCGTGGAAGAAATTTCCATGCTCTGCAGCAGACCGGCGTCGGGCATACGGTAGGTCACCACGCGGGTGGCATCGGTCTGCCAGGCAGCGAGGATCATCTTGAACATGGCCTTGATTTCTGGCTCACCTTGCATCCCTTCCGGTGGCCTCTTTTGTGTCGCCTTCGGATACGGAATGTCGATCCACTCCTCTTCGCGACTCAAGGAGAGTTCAATGTCCCGAATGCTGGTGGTGTAGTCTTCTAGCTTCTCTCGGTCGTCATGAGTAAGGAGCCGCTTGGTCGAACTGCCTTCAAACTCCAGGATATCGAAAATGCTGCGACGCTGCTTGAGCGTGTGCAGCATTTCCTCACGACTCACATTGCCACCAAAAACCTTGAAATACACTTCTAGTGGCGAGGCAAATCCAGGCAGCGGGCTACCGTCCTCACGATAGGACATGGCCACCCCGCCGTGCCCATTGCCGGAATCACCGTTTTCACAATTAAGCTGCAGACTCTGATAACGCGTCTCCTGTCCCAGGTGAGCCGCCGCAACCTGATCGCAGGAAATGCTGTTGTGACGAGCCTTGCCTGGAAACCCAACAACATTGACGCAGGTTAGGACCGCCTCGGTCCCTTCATGAGGCTGCTTGTTCTCCGCATTGGTAAAGTTGGAAACCATTGTTACCTGGTTGAGATTCTTCTTCATCGGGCCCCAGCCGGGAGGCAAAGCAATGTCACTCAAGCGACCACTCTCCGTTGGGTAGAAATGCTTTTCCATGTGGCCGTGACCCATTGCCATCCACAGGAGGCGTTTCGGCGCGCCGAAGGACAGAGATTGTTCTGCAAGAGCTCTCGAGCCGGCCGGAAGAAGACTGGCGAGGAATGGGAGCGTTAAGGCGTTGGTGCCGTTCCGGAGAAACGTCCTGCGGTTCGTGCTGCTGAATAAGCTCATAAGGAATTCCAGGTTTCAGTAATGAAAGGCATTTATGGTTTTTGTGGTGAATCGCATCGACTGGGCTTCGCCTTACCGTTTCTTCACATTTTTTGAATCGAACAATGTCGAGTCCAGTGTCTGAAAATAGGTGAGTTCTTTCTCTTCGATTTGGGCCAGATGCTGCAGCATCGACTGGTATCTTTCATCATGAAGTCTGGCATCTTTTTTAGCCAGCACATTTTTCCGCGTTGGTTTCGCCCCGTAGAAGGGATAGAGTGAACGAATCTCTTCCAGATAGGCCGACATTTCTTTCACAATGGCGGCATATTTGGGGTCACCGCTATCTCTCAGGCGGCGGCGCAAAGCAGCGACGCGAAAGCGACTTTTAAAGTCCTCTGACGCTTCCCTCTCCCAGGGCAAGCGATCCTGCTGCCTGGCGATCCAGGCTTCACGGTTCTTCGTCCAGTCCGAACGAGGCGTGCCCTCCCAAAGCCGAATTGACTCAAGTGTGCTCTGTCCACCCTCTACGCTCACCGCAATGCGATACTTCGCACGGCCCGCACGATAGTTTTCTCCAAAAAGAAAATCGTTATCGTTGATGCGAATCAGAAACTCTGAATCACACATCTCCACCGTCACGGTGTAAAGCTCACCCGGCTTCAGGCTTGAGCCGGACGCATCGGGGAACTCCTCGAATCGATGTAACAAATCCTGATCCGGCCACTTCCTGACATGATGATACTCAGGACTCAGCTGAATGATAATCGCGTGACCAAACTCATCGTTGTAGACGATCTGAGCCCGGTCGAGTTCCTCCTCGTAGCGAAAGGTGCATTCAAGGATGTGATTCCCAAGTGCCGCCCCGTCCTCTTTCTGAGAAGTCGATTTGAGTGTGGCTTTCGCCCCTCCTTTTTCGCTCACCCATTTCAGCGGGCCGTTGCTCATTACAACATTTTCGGCTGACTCCCGTGCCTCCAACTGATTCCCACTTCCGAACGTCTCTTCCGCAAGCAGCTTTCCCTTGACCAACATGACTGGTTCATTTGCTTCGAGACTGAAGCAACTAAAGAACAGAAAAATAAGAAGGAATCGATACATATCTGGTACTACCGGTTCAGGAACGGTTGACTGAGGACCACTTGCTTGACCATATCTCGAACAGGAAAATGATCGGCTTCGAGATCATCAAGCGCCATTTCAATCAGCGGTTTATCAGTAAAACTGACATCGCGCCCCAAGGCATAACACAACAGTCCCTCAAAGACCGAGCCGGCCACAGTGCGCTCTTCTTTCATCAACGCCGCTTTCAGCCCCTGCACGTCTTCAAAGGTCTCACCGTTGGGCAGCTCACCACTGGCGTCAACGGGATACAGCTTTCTCTTCGTTCTCGGATTTTTCAGCTGCGAAAAGTGTTCCGCGTCCGTCACGAGCTCTTCATCCCGCCACATGCCGATGGCATCAAAGTTTTCCAGTCCCAGTCCAATGAAATCGAAGCGGGCATGGCAGGATGCACACTGCGATTTTTGTTGGTGCAACTGCACAAGTGTACGAACGCTTGGCAGAGGATTCTCAGAGGATGCGATCAGTTCTGGAACATTGGGCGGGGGAGGGGGGGGCGGATCATTGAGCAAGACCTCCTTCAACAGAGAGCCGCGAATGACGGGCGAGGTGCGATTGTTCATCGTCCCGATCGCGAGAAACGCGGCTTGAGTGGTCAACCCGCCTCGTGGTGAGTTTGGCGGCAGGTTCACCTTTTGAAAGCCATCACCTTTGTAGTAGTCCAACAGACCATACTTTGCAGCAAGTACACCATTGATAGTGACGAAATCAGAATCAATCAAATTCGCTACTGGCAGGTTCTCTTCGACAATTGCCTGAAAAAACTCTACCGGCTCCTGCTTGGCGGAAAGGATGTAGGCATCGGTGTAGTGAAGGAGAAATTTGGAATTCAGTCCCACGCTGTCAAGACGTTTCAGATGCATCCATTGGCTGATAAATCCCTCGTAGAACTCCTTCGCACGCGGATGACTTAGCAGGCGATCGGTCTGTTCCAGCAAAACTGCTTCATCGAGCAACGACCCGTCCATCGCGACGCGCATGAGTTCTTCATCGGGTGGCCCGCTCCAGAGAAACGCAGCCAGTCGGTTGGCAAGGCTAACCGCATCCAGCGCGCGATTCACGTCCTCTTCACCAACATTAGGGTTCACCAGGTAGAGGAAGCGCGGCGAGGACAGGATGAGTGCCAGCGGATCCACTATCGCCTGGCGGAAGCTTTTGCCGTCGCCACGTTGAATTTGGTAATAAGCGTGCACCTTCGTCACGAACTCAGTAGACACCTCACGGCCTCGAAAGGCGGCCGTCGCAAACTGCTTCAAAAACGCTTTCGCGACTTCATCAAGTTTCTCATCGGAAGCCGTGGCGACTTTGTAGGTGTCGACTAATTCCTCGAAGGGGGTTTTCTCATCGTAATAGGGCCCTTCGGCTTCCAGCCACCTCACCAGAATGGTTTCCTTCGGCACATCAGGTTCGATGGGGCGGTAGTGCTGATACAACTGATTGTGAGGGGGGCGACCGCGCTGGTCTTCGCCAAACCATATGATTTTCCTCGCATTCTTCGCTGTCGACGGCCGGAAGTCGTCTTCGAATTCCGGATACCACACCACTGTGTGAGTTGAGGGTTCCTCAAGCGAACCGGTCACGCAGAAACTACCGATTGGTTTTCCATTCTCAGCCCCCTTGCCTGCATGGGCAATGGTCATTCGGATTGATCGACGAATCTTTACTCCATCAACTACCCCTGCGGAGGCCCGCATTCGATAGTAGGCGCGGGCGTCGGGTGCAAACGGAATCCCCATGCTGTTGACCAGATTCCGGATCGGAAGCATGCGACCTTGCGAATGGTACTCGAGGTTGTCGCTGTAGTAGTCCGCGAGGTTTCTTCGATCCCGATACTCGGCATGTCGTGGGTATTTTTCCGAACCGCGGTTGTAGCGATTCCATTCGTATTCAGTCAGCCCCACTTCCTTGTAGGAGCGGTCGGTATCATGCACTTCCTGGACCTTTTCGAGAATCTCGTAGATCTCTTTTTCCATCTTTCCAGAGTTCGCAAAATCCTTCCGTACCACTTTGACCTTTTGCCGTGGCAGCACCGCCCAGTGCATCGCGGTGCGGACGACCTGCTGCGCCTGCGCGAAGTAATTCTCCAGGTCGATCGAACTGAGCGACTGATTCTGCCCAATCGTGTCAAACCTTCCACCCGGGTCATCGGGCAACCCGTCGGCCATGATGCGTATACCGAGCAACTCCTTCACGGTCGCTTCATATTCCCGGCGATTGAGTCGCCGAAGCGCAATCTCCCCACCAGTGTCCCGTAACATCTTCTGAGCGGAATGAAGTACTTCAGTGAGATCACCAACCACCTGCGATAGTTCGGCCGGTGACGGTTGCGGCTCATCTGCGGGTGGCATTTCACCGGCGTTCAGTCTGTCAAGGATGTCCTGCCAGTTGACAGCATCAGCCGAGTCCACAATGGTGAGCGTCATATCGTGCAGTGACAGATCAGCTTCCTGAGTCTCTGGCCCATGGCATCGATAGCAGTGCGTATTCATGAACGAGTGAATGGATTCAGGAACCTCGATTCCCGCACTCGCCAGAGACGGAATGAAACAGAACAGCAACAAAAGCCAAAGGCGTGGTTTTAGCAAGGAGTACATGGTTCTATTTTGATCAATGATCCTGATGACAAAGTCAACTGACGCGGCACCTCAGACAAACGGGATTACAAAACATCATGTTTACCGCCACAGGTTTTTTAATTCTTTTCACTCACTGACGAACCATCACCGGCAGACCGCTTGTTCCTCAGAATAAATCCTATCTTTCTACTCCTACAATGTTATTCGGCAGTATTGATTATCTCTCTCGCCGTCCTTCGCGAACGAGGTCATCCGCCAACCACGTTACCTGCTTTTTTAAGGATAAATTCCAAGAAACTCGATGTTTGTTTGTTTGTTTGTTTCTTTCCATAAATCTGCTCGTTTTATTTCATCCTGCTACTTGTCTCGCTCCTTAATAACTGAGTTACAGACGAGCAATTGAGATGAAGCGATTTGCAGAGCCAGAAACACGCTACCATTACATTTTTATATTTGGACAGTTCGCGACATTGGCAAAGTACACGCTGGACACCCCCTCAATGACTACGCACATGGCACGCATCCCACTTCGGTTTTTTCTTTTTCTGACAGCATGCCTTCTACCGCATGCCGTATTCGCTGAAACGCAGCAAGAAAGCCAAGCACGTCCGAATATCATCTTACTGATGGGTGATGATCATGGTTGGGAAGAAACTGGTTACCACGGACACCCGTATGTGAAAACACCTTTCCTTGATGAAATGGCGACATCTGGCCTTCGACTGGACAACTTTTATGCACAACCAGTCTGTTCGCCCACGCGCGGTAATGTCCTGACTGGGAGACACCCCAACCGCTACGGGACGTTTACGCCAGGGTGTTCGATTCGACCAGAAGAGACGACAGTTGCACACTGTCTCCAGAAAGCAGGATACGCGACTGGACATTTTGGGAAATGGCATGTCGGTCCTGTCAAAACAACATCACCGACAAACCCAGGAGCAATGGGGTTTGATGAATGGCTTTCGCATGACAATTTTTTTGAACTCGACCCATTCTTGTCCCGTAATGGCGGGCCTCCCAAAAAGTTCTACGGCGAGAGTTCCGAAATCCTGATTGATGAAGCGATCAAATACATTGAAAAGAAACAACTGGAGGACGTCCCCTTCTTTACGGTCATCTGGTTTGGCTCACCCCATGAACCGTACAGCGGCATGGAGACAGACTTACTTCTTTATGAGGATCTACCAGAGAAATACAGCGACACGATGGTGAGGTTAACTTCCAATACAACCGGGAAGCAGGTCAAGCGACCGTTACGAGATGTTTTGATTGAACGCTACGCAGAAATTACAGCTATGGATCGGTCAATCGGAAAGCTACGCAATGCACTTAAAACGCTCGGCATCAAAGACGACACCTTGCTGTGGTATTGTGGAGACAACGGTATTCCACCAAGCGGCCTGAGGGAGTCTCGTTTCAGAGGACTCAAAGGAAAACTCTACGAGAACGGCATACGGGTCCCTGGAATCATTGAGTGGCCCGCTGGGATACCCGAACCACGCGTCCTCACAGTGAATGCTGTCACAGCAGACATTCTTCCAACCGTATGCCAACTGGCAGGCGCAACACCACCAGAAGTTCCCCTCGATGGCATTAATCTCGTGCCACACTGGCAAGGAAAGAAGAACGAGCGTGGCGAGGCGATCAAGTTCTGGTCCTTCAAGGCAGATTATGACAAATCAGCAAAACCATACATCGACCC
>JBDOMQ010000345.1:0-3672 GCA_039831725.1 Pirellulales bacterium | reverse complement strand
TGAAATAAATAGCCCTAGTCTTAGGGCTATCATGATTCAACACCGCAAAAATTCGTTACCTGTTATGGCACGATTCGGGTTGTGTTCGGGCAGCTCTCTGTGGAGGGCATCCTCGTTAGGCACGATGTCCTGCGTGGCCGTAATTCTTCTGATATCAGTTGGCTGTGTCCAGCGACGAATGACGGTCAGGAGTAATCCTCCAGGTGCGTTGGTTTATGTCGATGATTACCAGATTGGTACAACGCCGGTGTCCACGGATTTTGTCTATTACGGCACGAGAAAAATCCGACTTATTAAGGACGGATATGACACCCTCACGGTTCAACAGCCATTTCCGGTTCCTTGGTATGAGATTTTCCCTCTCGATTTCGTAACTGAGAATCTTTGGCCTTGGGAAATTCGGGACGAGCGCGTCGTTGACCTTGCGATGGTACCTGCCGGAACTGTTCCTGCAGAAGCAGTTGTTAGCCGGGCCGAATTAGCAAGACGTTCTGCCGGGAGCGGGCCGCCGGTCCCGGTAGCTCCCGTTGCTGTGCCAGTTCCGCCGCTCTCGCCAGGCACAGCTCCTGTCTCACCGAACGTGTTGCCCCAGGCTCCAGCTGAGTCACTTCCGCTACCGACGACTAGCCCAGTGTTCCCCTCACCGCAATAAATGCAGGTGAGTAATTGAAGTTATGTGGCATAATAAGGGCATGTCGCCATTATTTGAAAAAGATGTTTTTTGCTCTCGTCAGCAACTTGAGGCAACAAAACTTCAACGTCTAAATGCGATGTTCGCAGAAATACTACCTGCGAATAGCTTTTATCGCGAGAAGCTATCCGGATGCACAGCACCGGTTCAATCGTTCAAACAATTCATGGACTTTCCATGTACGACCAAGTCCGAACTTGTTGGGAGAGAGGACGCGGTTTTTGCTCGGAACAGAACATGGAGTGATCAGAAGTATGTCCGTTTTCACCAGACAAGTGGTACCAGCGGCCACCCGCTTCAAATCTGGGACACAGAAAATGATTGGGAATGGTGGATGACATGTTGGAAGTCAATTTACTCACGAGCGGGACTCCAGCCCGGTGAAACAGTCTTCGTCGCGGCTTCCTTCGGTCCATATATTGGTTTTTGGAGTGCCTTCGAAGGTGCAGTGGCAAGTGGTGGACGGGCCATTCCTTCAGGAGGGCTATCGAGTATTGCTCGCTTGGAGCTCTTAAGGAAAACAGAGTCAAAAATTCTGGTGGCTACTCCGACGTATGCACTGCATTTGGCCGAAGTGGCCAAAGAGCAAGGGTACGAAACGTCCACGTCAACAATTCGCTGTGTTCTTGTTGCCGGTGAACCTGGTGGCTCTTTGGAAACAGTTCGGCAACGGATTAGTTCAGCGTGGGGTGCTGATGTGCTGGACCATGCCGGTGCGACGGAGATTGGCCCATGGGGCGTTGGATGGCTTGAGCACTCAGGTCTCGAGGTACTAGAGGAGTGGTTTCATCCGGAATTTCTTGATGTCTTGACCGGTCAACCGGTGAAAGAAGGGGAGTCTGCAGAACTGGTGCTTACGACGCTTGGACGGTGTGGCTGTCCAGTGATTCGTTATCGAACAGGCGATGTTGTGCATCCCGTGTGGCCAACAGAACAAGAGGTCGCAGCAGGTGGGTCGCCACGGGTTTGGCTCAAGGGCGGAATTCTCGGTCGAACGGATGACATGCTGGTAGTCAGAGGTGTAAATGTTTTTCCATCTGCAGTGGAGAATATCATACGAGGGTTTCCAGAAGTGCTTGAGTACAGACTAACGGTCAATCGCGATGAGGATCTGGATGTCGTAAGCATCGAGATAGAGGATCGCCGCTCTGCACCCGAGCGTGTTGCTCAGGAGTTACACGTTCGGCTTGGCCTTCGGATAGACGTCACGAATGTTCCAATTGGTACATTACCTCGATTCGAAGGCAAGGCTCGAAGAGTAATTGATAACCGAAAAAAGTTTTAATCAGATTACTTGAAGTAAGGAGCTTCAGTTTGAGTGAATACCGGCCTTTAGCCATCCGTCGTCGCGAGGATGGTGGTGTTGAAATTGATTGGAGTGACGGTATGAAATCGGAGTATCCCCCACAATTTCTTCGTGATGCCTGTCCGTGCGCTACCTGTCGAGAAAAGCGAGCAGTCCCAGTAGACAAAAATCCACTTCAAGTGCTTCAGCCCACGGATGTTGTTGAGATGGTAGTTACTACCATGGAGCCTGTTGGGCAGTATGCGTACAAAGTTTTCTTTTCGGACGGTCACGACAGCGGTATCTATACGCTGGAGTATCTTCACGAATTGGGTTGATCACTCATTCATGATTCCGACAACGGTGGCGTTGACCACAGCAGCAATTCGAACAGCGTCGTGACACGCCTCTTCACTTAGGCTGAGTTGGAGCAGGCTTGATTCGTGGCTTTTTAGGCACATCTCGCAGCCGGCGAGAGCGGCACACCCAAGGCTCATGAGTTCAAAGTCAGCTTTTGTTGTAGTTGGCTGATTCATACGATTCATCCGAAGACGTGCTGGCCTTGCTGAATAGCTTTCCTTACCAATCATGTGACGAAATCGATAATACACGGTATTCATCGCCATAATTCCACTCGCAGCTATGGCATCACTGATGATTGGTTCGCTGCCCTCTCCTAACGCGTTCTTAAGGTCTGTTTGTACAGCCGAAACAAATTCTTCCGATCGGAGGAAAAAACCACATGCAAGAGCTATTCCAAGAGATTGGGGAGGCTCAAGGTGTTCTCCCGTTAAAACACTCGATAAATTAAGACGAATGTCCTTCAGTTCATCAGGCAGCGTTTCGCTTAGTTTGTCGAGGGCGGGAGTTGGGATCGACATGGTAAATTTTCTCCTTGAGAGGCAAATGAAGTGTGCTTTCCCGAGAATTGTAGCCATTTATTGAACGAATGGGGGTTGGGATGCTAGAGTCGTCGAAATTTGTTTTTTTACCTCGATAAAGACCCTGCCACATGCCCCGCCGCGATGACCTTCGCACTATTTTACTAATCGGCTCAGGACCTATTGTAATTGGTCAAGCCTGTGAATTTGACTATTCAGGCACGCAAGCCTGTAAGTCACTGAGAGACGACGGGTACCGAGTTGTTCTGGTTAATTCAAATCCAGCGACCATTATGACTGACCCCGAGACTGCAGACAGAACGTATATCGAACCACTTACGTGGCAAGCGTTGGAAAAAGTCATTGCTGAAGAAAAGCCAGATGCTGTTCTTCCGACATTAGGAGGTCAGACTGCACTGAACCTGGCCATGGATCTTGAGCACCATGGTGTTCTTGAGAAGTATGGCGTCGAGATGATTGGTGCACGGGCAGAAGCGATTCAACGAGGGGAAGATCGAGAACAGTTCAAGTCGACAATGGAAAAAATTGGTCTTGATACCTGTCGCGGACGACTTGTGAAGACTCTTGCAGAAGCGAGGGAAATACTTTCTGAGATAGGTCTACCAGCAGTGATACGGCCGAGCTTCACATTGGGTGGGTCCGGTTCTGGTGTGGCATACAACCGTGAAGAGTTTGACCAGAAGGTGCAGCGTGGTCTCGATCTTTCACCAGTAAGTGAGGTCCTCGTCGAGGAGTCGATTCTAGGTTGGAAAGAATATGAGATGGAGGTCATGCGAGATGCTGATGACAACGCA
>JBDOMQ010000144.1:0-3710 GCA_039831725.1 Pirellulales bacterium | reverse complement strand
CACGCTTGATCTTTCTGAAAGTCGCGTAAGCCAGATGCATTCTGCAATTGTTGAGCGACTGCAGCATCAGTTGGTGCCAAGGCGTAAGGAATTTGCGGCCTAGGGTAAGTTGGGTAGTTTGTGTTGGCAGTTTTGGAAAAGTGAAAATTTTTTTTAAGTTTCAATCCATCTTGTGACGATAAGACTAGACTGGTGTGAGTTGAGAATAAAAGCCATCGAATTTTGAATCGGCAGGGATGTGGTTCAGATTCGAATAGTAACCAGATTGGAAGAGGGCAGAATCGACAGATTTCAGTGAACCAAGAGAACGGTAGACACGTAAACATTTTCTTGGGGAAACGGGGATCAAATCACGAACTGCAAGGAGTGCAACAATGAATATTTCAGGTGTCAGTTCAACACACGGTTCAGCATCGGTGAACAGTGTTAAGGGTATTGAAGCAACAGAAGCAACTTCAAAGACTCAGTCCGAAGGTCTTACCGAAGTGCGGGACAACGTTTCGCTGTCAGTGGATGCCGTGCAGGCAACCGAGACTGTGGGAGATGTTCGTCTTGATAGAGTAAATTCGATTCGTGCCGCGATCGCCGACGGAAGTTATGAGACTCCCGAGAAGCTCGACGTTGCACTTGATCGTCTGCTCGATCGCTTGTCGTAAGAGTTTCGGTGTTTTTTCGTAATACAAGCATAGAAAGCTCCTCACGCTGTTTGACGGCTTGGGGAGCTTTTTTATTTGACTCCTCAGGTATCACCTTGCTTCTTGTCCATGGTATTATAGTAATAGAGTCTGACGGCCTCGAGTTGGTTCGAAGGGGTCAGATCGGTTTCTGTTGTAATTTTCTGGCCAGCACCGAGCTCTTTTCAATATGTCAGTAGACGCCAATTTTTCTCTCGGCCGCGTGAATACCGCCCTTACTCCGCAGGAGCGGTTTGAGGAATTTATGCAGACAAGAGGGAAGCGAATCACACGTCAGCGGCAAGTCATCGTTGATCATGTGATGGCTCGTCATGAGCATTTTGATGCTGAGCAGTTGCTTGTCGACCTAAAAAAGACTCCTGCTGGAGCACAGGCGAGTAGGCCAACGATTTACCGAACGCTCAACGAAATGGTTGAAGCAGGCATTCTTAAGAAGATGGAACTAGACGGACGGGCCGTCTACGAACATGACTACGGATATCCGCAGCATGACCATCTCTATTGCACGAGTTGTCAGAAGCTTATTGAGTTTTCGAGTGAAGAACTGACAAAACTCCGAAATGCCGTAGCGGAGACACATCAGTTTCGTCCGCAGGGTCATCGGCTTATTGTGTCCGGTATCTGTTTTGACTGCCGTAGCAAACGGGGTACCACGCGTCATCAAGATCGCGTGTAGGTTTTTTACCCGAAACAGGCAGTTCCTCTGCCATGTTTTCTACTGCGTGTCACAGCAGTTGATCCGTCCGTCTGTGGCCTTTCCTTTAGCCGGTCTGATTTAATCGGTGGCTGGTTTTTTATAGCCATACCGCTGGATAAATGGTTGCCATCGTTCCGCTATTTTTGAAACGATTCTTGGGTCATGGTGGTATGTGTTGGTGGTATACCCTTTCATTGATTCTGCCTGTCTCTCGAAGGCTGGTCGGACTTTTTCAAAACCATCAATCTGGAGTTCCTTATACGCTTTTTCCATGCTTGATACGGGATCTGCAACAAGCTCTTCATAGCGTATTTCATGTAACTGGCCATTCTTGAGTTCGGCCCGATCGCGTTCGAATGCGGCATACATGGTATCGAAGCATTTGAAGACATACTCCTCAGCATTATTCTCAGAGTCTATTTGCATGGCCTGGACATGATGCAGCGAATTCCAGAGCCGTTTTGTTGAAGGGAATACAATAAACGGGTCCCGGACAATGTGGAGAAACCGTGCTCCTGGGAACATCTTCGCAAGCGTTGCCATCCGTGCTGTGTGCGTGGGACTTTTCAGAATAGGTCTGCGGGCATCGCGAATGGCAAGTGTTGTAATAAATTGTCTTAGTACGGATTTCCAGTGATCGATCTCAGCGGTTGAAAGAGATTTAAGATCGAGGGCAGTCGGTTCCGCTGGCATGGTGTTCGGGAAAGCCATTCGTCGATACGGAGATGCCGCTCCCATGTTCACCAAGGCGAATTCATCTTCCTGCGGTCGATGCCATCCGGCGGCAACATTATCCATCGGTCGCTTCGATGGCATGATCCATGCAAGTGCAGTCGTTAAAAAAGTTTCTGTTAGTAAAAAGTGACCAGGGGCAAAACACTGGTACGTTGATGGGCAGCAAAAACGATCATCTAGCATGAGGATCTCATGGAGGAGAGTCGTTCCACTTCTCCAGTGCCCAATAATAAAAATTGGTGGATCAGTTTGGGGAGGCGATTTCAGTTGCTTTTTGAAGCGTGCATTGCAGAGTGACTCAGCTATTGAATTGAAGCACGACGCGAGTGAGATCGTGCCAAGAAGCCCGAGGCGACTTGGTGCAATCTTCCAGTGATTCTGACGGACAAGATCAAACCATACTCGCATTGGCATTCCGTGCCAGAATCGTGGGCTCCACCACGGGTAACTGTGAAAGTCTTTGCTTGATGGCTTTTGCTTCGTAGGTGTATTCATCAGGATACGACACAGGTGAGGTTGAAAGAAGGAATGCATAACCTGTTGAAGGAATGCATGAGAGTGCGATTATCGGGCATTTTTTTGTGTTGTGCTCTTGGCTGTATGGATAGTACCTGCAGTTGTATCAGGCTCGTCATGCCCTCTTTCCGTCACGATGCCATCGTCTCCGTCTTGGCTGAGATGATGAGCAGCAATCTGGTTTGAAGAAAGAGCACTCTGCAGAAGAGGCGTGAGATCAGCTACCATAGTGTGACCACTTCGCCGAATGATTTCATTGTCGTCTGTATCCACAATAAGAATTGTTGGGAATTGCGTAACGTTGTACTCTCGGCATGTTTCGGCATGCCTGTCAGCATCAACTTGAACGCATATAAAGCTATCAGTCAAAGCTACGATTGAAGGGTCGCTGAGTGTCTGGTGAGTAAGAGCCATTGACCAGCGGCACCAGGCTGCTCGGAATACAATGAGGAGTGGTTTGTTTGCAACGTCAGCTAAACGCAGGCCGATATCACAATTTTCAATGAAAGAAATTCTTGCTGAACCATAACGTTCAGGTTGGGTGTCGCTTTGATCGATACGGTGGGTCACTGGTTCTGGCCACCGGGTACGGGTTGATTGTGTCGTATGGACTACTTCATCGCGAACGTCACAGCCGACCACTAGAACTGCGACCAAGGCCAGTCGTATGAGGCAACGGTGAAAGAACAGGGGCATGTGGTCAGTCCAGAACGGGAGTGTAGCTGCCTCAATAAGGCAGAAAATGCGGGTTTTATGACACTCAACTCCTTGTTCCTTCGGCAGAGCACGAACGATCTGTTTGTTGTCCTTGACCTGGAGCGGACGACCGTCCCAAACCCTCCTTTTTGCCAGGCTTCCATAAGGTTCTTGGTTGCTTCAGCAGACCGAGCGGCGTTGTGTCTATGCCCGGAAACCTTCTAAGGTCTCGCTGGTTTGAAAGTTGGTATCTCCGTGTCTCAGGTTGATTTAAAGCCAACTTGTTCAGCGTTGTTGAGGCAATCGTGTCAACGGATCACAAAAATAAATGGTTCGTGCCAGTTGTGCTGGTTGTAGCGACCTCTTCGGTC
>JBDOMQ010000214.1:0-18603 GCA_039831725.1 Pirellulales bacterium | reverse complement strand
CGAGTGGGTGTGGGAATCCTTACGGCGTTACGGACGCGGACTCATGGAGTAGTCAGCATCCGGGTGGCGCTCAATTCGTTCTGTGTGATGGATCAGTACGATTAATTATGGAAACTATCAGTGAGTCAGTATTTGCTGATCTGTGTAATCGCGGTGATGGGAACGTTGTCACGGGGTTCTAGGTTTGTGCGTATCCTTTCGTTCTAGTGGAGATGTTGCCACCAGTTTTATTGCAGAGATCGAGTCGAGGTGAAGGCCGTGGTAATGCAGGATGAATTAAAGAAGAGAGCATATGTAGAACGCTTTTGTTTTGTTGTGGCATGTGTTGTAGCAGCATTTACTGGTAGTGGGTGCTCCAATAATCCTGCGAATTACCCCGAAGTAGCAAGTGTAGTGGGTACAGTGACTCTTGATGGGAAGCCGCTTGAGGGTGCTTCTATTACCTTTGCACCGCAGTCAGGACGGTCGTCAAGTGGAGTGACTGATTCATCAGGCAGATACAGCCTGAACTATACGGGCTCGATTCGTGGGGCAATGTTGGGTTCCCATCGAGTCATGATCAAGAAGATGGTGCGGGATAAAGCAGCGACTCCATCGAAATCGGAGCAGGTGATGGACAAGGCAACAAACCTGATGCTCCAAGATGCGGGCTTGCCGCTGACGACTGGTACAAATGATACTGAAAATGAGCCCCTCAAACCCGTCATGATGAATGCGGTAGGACCGCAATACAGTGGCCCGGAAAGTATTCTTACCGCAGAGGTGGAGCCGCACAAGAATGAAATCAATTTCGATCTTGTCAACGAATGAAAGAATCGTAGCCGATTTGCTACGTAATTACTGATACGTGCCTTGCGATTATTTATAGTGAGTGGGTTCTGTTTGCTGCCTGCGTTGTAGACGCGTGATTTTCTAAGTAATGCTTCGATGCATTCCCGATTTCAACTTGTGTTTCGAGTGATATTCTAGTCAGTAGTACAACACTATCACTAATGAAGAAAGCCTGCGGTGAGAAAAGTTCGTGTTCATTCTTGGAGGCGTGTAGAAGGGTTTTATTGTTTTGTTGTAATTCTCTTAACCACAGCAGTTTTCAGTCATTCACTTGGTGTGGCGGGTGAAGTTTCAGATGTCATTCATCGAGCAGATGAGCTGCGTTTGAAAGGGCAGTTTCAAGAATCACTTGTGGTGCTCAATCAGGCTCTTCAGTTTGCGGAGGATGCTACCGAGCGGGGAATCATCCTTGGCAAACAGGCAGAGATTTGTGCATTTGATCTTAAGGAGTTTCGACGCGCAGAGAAATTGAGCAGCCAGAGCCTGCAGCAAACTCTCACGGATCCGGTTTCTGTGGTAATTGCGTTAAAAACACGAGCTCATTGTGAAATGGAAGGTGACAAAGACTTCGATAGTGCGAAACAAACATTATTGGCAGCTTTGAAACTTCCCGGCGTCGAATGGGCAAAGCCAACAATGGCCGTCATGCTTGGCGACTGTTATCGTCAGTTGGGAGACTTCAGCAACGCTCTTGAGTCATATAAAAAAGCAAATGAGTTGGAAGATGCCGATGCTACATTGAAGGCAACGGCAGTCCTCAACTGTGGCCTTACGTACCTCTATGATCTCGGTAAGCCTGATAAAGCACGCATGTCTTTTGTGGAGGCTGTAAGGATGAACCCTCTGTTAGCAGAGGAGGTTCGAAAACATCTTAATGGCGAACAGGCTGTTCAGGAAAGCCTTCTCCTAGCTCACTACATGCCCTGGTATGCCGCGCCGCCTCGCAGTGAGACATGGGGGTGGCATTGGACAATGAACCATTTTGATCCGAATCAACATAAGGATGGCCGTCGAGAGATCGCATCAAAATTTTACCCGTTGATTGGTCCTTATGACTCAGGGGACAGGCATGTCATTGAATATCATCTGCTATTGATGAAGCTTGCCGGTATTGATGGTGTTGTAATTGACTGGTACGGGAGGACTGAGTGCTATGACTACAGAGACTTGCATGAAAATGTTGTTCTGCTGGTCAGCTTCCTTGAAAAATATCAGATGAAGTTTGTAATCTGTTATGAAGATCAAACCATTAATACACTTGTTGAACAAAAAGTGATTTCGCAGGCATCACGCGTTTCCCATGCGACGAGTGAACTGAAGTGGCTCGCAGAAAACTGGTTTCAGCGAGATTCGTATGTGCGATTTCAGGGTCAGCCAGCACTTTTATCATTTGGTCATGGTGGTCTGAATGATGACGAGTGGCAAAGTGTATTTCACCAACTTGATTTGCCGATACGGTGGGTGTCTGAGCATACGCCTCGCTCAGGTGCGTTCGGTGCATTTGACTGGCCTATTCCGGAAAAAGGTCTCTCCCAGGTGCGTATGTTTTCTGACGAATCGAAACAGTGGCAGTGTTCTATTCCGGTTATTTTTCCACGGTTTGTTGATGTGTATGAGCAAGCGGGTGTTCAAGCATCGTATGCAGAAATAGAAGACAACGAGGGTAAAACGTTTCGATTATCGGCAAATGAAGCTGGGTTTGCTCTTGGGCAGATTGTCCAGGTCGCAACGTGGAACGACTGGGGTGAGGGAACACAGATCGAACCGAGTGTTGAGTTCGGGTATCGAGATCTTGAAAGCATTCAGTCGTTTAAGAAAAAACATGTTGAGAAAGACTTTCAAGTGGAAAAAGAAGCCCTTCGTCTGCCACGCCGGCTGCTGGCATTGCGGCAAGCAGGAGGTGGGAAAGATGCGATTTTTGATGAGATCGCAAAGCAACTGTTGGCAGGGGAAATAAGAGAGGCTGAGCAAATGCTTCATACGATTGAAAGTGATCGCTGAGCAGATACGCTCATGTTCCTGTGCCCACGACGAAACTTTTTAGAGGTACGTGGGTATTAATTCAACACCTTGAACAGTCCCTCCTGAGTTGTGTGACTCAAGTGTTTATGCAGCCCAATGTAATACTTCACCTGCTATCCTGTTTTTACAGGATAGCAGCAGGGTCGTGCTATCGCTTCATGGTTGATTTGTACAAAAAGTTGGTTCAATCGTCTCATTGGCCATCCGTGAGTGATCGTACTCTTTTGATCTATCGTGTATAACGAAGGGAGACGTTACTATTCGTCGGGGGAGTATTCTTTTGAATGTGACATTCTCACATGCATTTATGATTTTTAAATTCTTCTTCTTAGTTTTGGAGTCGGTGCTATGAATCAAATTAATCGGTCGGGAATTTGTAGGAAAAATAACAAGGGCTTCACGCTGATTGAACTTTTAGTTGTGATTGCAATTATCGGCGTGCTTGTTGGGCTTTTGCTTCCTGCTGTGCAGCAGGCGCGAGAAGCTGCGAGAAGATCGTCGTGTGTTAATAATTTAAAGAATCAGGCGTTGGCAGCCCATAACTACGCTGATGCGAATACGTTTTTTCCAAGCTGGTATGTGCATCCTCAGGTGGGCGTCACAAGTTGGAAAAATTGGCATGCCGGAAGTGGTTATTTCCACCTCTTGCCATACATGGAAGAGCAGGGGTTACGAGACCGGATGGAAACAGCCATGGGGCTATCGTCGTGGGGTGGAGCTTCAGGCTATTTGATGCTGGCGGGCACGCAACTAAATATTATGAAATGTCCATCAGACTTGCCGAACGGAAGCTCAAATGCAAATCGTGGTGATGCGAACTATGGGTTTTCGTCAGGCAGCACAACTCGAGTCGGCAATGGGCTCGATACAGCTCCGTGGGCTTGCAGTAGCATCAATTGTAATGGATTTACTCACAGGGGTCGCGTGTCAGATAACAGTGATGCGAACCGTACAAAACAGTACGTCGATGGGTTTTCGTTCGAGGAGTTTACCGACGGACTATCGAAGACAATCATGGCTTCAGAAATTCTTACCGGGACTGGTGATGATAGTGAGCAGCTCTATCCAAGAAATGCGGCAAGGCAAGCTGCCGCCACAGTGCCCAACAATCAGCGAAGTTTTATTTCTGCCGCCCAGCTTGATACATTCGGGCAGGCGTTAGCTGCTAGCGGTGACTGGAATGCGACTGGTGGTTCCTGGTGGGGTTGGTTTGGACATGGGAATTCGATGATCAACTGTGCCGCACCACCGAATTGGGAATACCCAAGTGGTGGTTCAGGTAAGTGGGGCATGATGATGGATAATGGATCAGACGGTTTTGCTCCACCACGAAGTCGGCATCCAAGTGGTGTCAATGTAGCCATGGCTGACGGCTCTACTGCGTTTGTGAATGACACAATTACACTTCTTACCTGGCAGCAACTTGGTGCACGGAATGACGGAGCTGTTGCTAGTCTTCCATGACCTTTCTGTTTTTATTTCCAGCGTGTTTGGTGTGCCATCGAGTGCACCAAACACGAGGTGAAGTTTTCGTTTCAGTTTGGCGTTATCAATAAAATCTATTTTTAGTAAGTGATGGTGTATGAAAAATCTTCATTGTTTTTTCTTTTTGGTGGCCCTTGTGATGGCTGGTTGCGGCCCACAGGGCGTGGCTGAAAAACGGTTCTCGAATCCACCGCCGGATGCGGTTACTCGTGCAATAGTTTTGATTCAGGGTTATGCAGATGGTCAGCCCGTTGGTAGCGAATCTATAGAATTTGAAGAGCTTGCTCAGGGCGTTGCTGCGATTGATGCGGAGAAAGGAAGTGACGTCAAAGAATTTCTTGCCGAAATTGAAAAGACAGGACGTGTGAGCAGAAAAGATGCAGCAAAAGTCCTTGAGCGATTGAAGCAGTAGCATTTACTTTTTCCGTCCGACAACGATCGCAGCGAGTTATGTTATGGCTGGCTGGAGGAGATCAGAGTTCTCAAGAAGTGCTTTGTTCCTTAGACTCTTTTCATGAGAGCTCTGCTGCCAGTTGCTACAGGTAATGAAGAAATTGAATTCTGTGCACTCGTTGATGTACTGAGGCGGGCCTCCATAGACGTTACTGTAGCGAGTGTTGAATCACTCGGAGCAGTGGTGTTGCAACAAGGTCTCAGGATCGTGCCGGATGTAAATCTCGAACAGGTTGCTGGTGATGAGTGGGACGCCGTTGTGATGGCAGGCGGCGTGCCTGGTGCCATGAATCTCGGAGCATCAGGATTATTGAAGGCAGTCATTCAACGACATCATGCTGCTGGTGGTCTTCTTGGTGCAATCTGTCTTTCACCAGCATTGGTGCTGAAGCCTGCTGGCGTGCTTGAACATGTAAGGAAGGTGACGGGGAATCCATTGGCAATCAAGACACCGGATCAGGTGTGGCCAGCCGATGCGTTTACACAGTTGCTTGGCGACGCGTTTGATCCGACTCTCCGGGTCTGTGTAGATCGGGAGAATAATATTGTGACATCACAGACGCCAGGAACAGCTATTGAATATGCATTGGCAATCGTTGAGCTGCTTCGGGGCGAAAAGGTTGCGAGTGAAATATCTGACTATTTTCTCGTGAAGGCGTAATGGTTTCAGGGTGAGTAAATAGTCGGAGAGAGAAGAGTGGCGAGAGTATTTTTTATTCAGAGAAGGAGGGGGGCAGAAATGACGCATTGGAATCGGTGTTGTGTGCTGATTGTTTTTTTGGCTTGCATGAGTGCCAAAGATATCATCGCAGCTGAACGCCCGAATATTCTTTTCATCTACAGTGATGATCAAAATTACAACACGCTGTCATGCTACCCCGAGTCGCCAGGCTGGGTGCAGACGCCACATATCGATTCACTTGCCAAGCAAGGAGTTCGATTTGAACGGACATATTTAGGCGCCTGGTGTATGCCATCCAGGGCAAGTTTTCTCACAGGCAGACTTCAGCACGGCGTACAATCAATGAGGATGGAGGGGGAGTATCCAGGAAGCACATACGATCCAGAACAGTGCCGATTCTGGCCCTCTGTTTTAAAAGCAAATGGATATCACACCGCCCAGATTGGGAAATGGCACACCGGTGTTGATACAGGTAACGGGCGGGACTGGAATCATCAGATTGTCTGGAACAGGCCTGCTCACCCTGATAATGCAGGGCATTATTTTTATGACCAGATTGTCACCTTCAACGGAAAAGACCGTCGTGTCGAAGGCTATTCGACCGACAACTACACCGATTGGGCCATTGACTACATAGAAGGAGAATATCGTGATTCAGAGAAACCGTGGTACCTGTGGCTCTGCTACGGAGCGATTCATGGTCCAACCACGCCGGCTGAACGTCACGAAGGAGAATTGAAAGGACAGGAAGCTGATCTCCCAGCAGATATTTTCGGGCCGTGGCCAGACAAGCCGCAGTACCTCGAAAAAACAAGTTCCTGGCAAGAGGGGTCTGACGGAAAAGCATACCGGCAAAAGAAAAAATTAAAGAAGAGTAACTTCAATACAAATACAGCAGGTCAGGGGTACCAAGACTGGGTGCAGCAGTACAACGAATGTGTGATGGCGATTGATGAAGGCGTCGGCCGTTTGATAGAGACGCTTCGTGAGACGGGGCAGCTTGAAAATACGCTTATCGTATACACCGCTGATCAAGGCTTTGCTCTCGGTCAGCATGGTCTGAATAGCAAGGTAGCACCCTATGACGCTGCAGTAGCCTCTCCGCTGATTATCTCACATCCGGCAACGCTGCCACAGGGACAGGTCTGTTCACATCCTGTCAATGCTCCTGATGTTGTAAGGTTTTTCTGTTCGACGGCTGGTGTTGAAATTCCGTGGCGGACCGATGGCCGCGATATTCGCCCGCTGCTTGCAAATCCAGATTCATCTGAGTGGACCCAGCCAATGATTATGACTCATACAGGACGAAAGTATGGAGCCGATACCGACTCGCAACCGGATAAGGCGGCTCTTTATCAGGTCGGAAATATCCCCTGGTACGTCTTGCTTCGTGACGGTAAATATAAATACGTGCGGTATCTTGTGAAGGGTGAGGTCGAAGAGATCTATGATCTTGAAACTGATCCGGAGGAACTAACAAATCTTGCAACGAAGAAAGAGTTTCAGCCTTTGCTAGGCTCGCTTCGGCAGAAAGCAATCGATGAGTTGCGTCGAACACATGCTGGATTTGTTGACACTATGCCGCAAACAGCAGCAATGGAAAGGGGAGGTTGAGCAATGAAACAAATACTGAGTCAGAGTATGCGAATCAAACGACAGCGCAATGCCATGGTTTTTCATGCGAGTACCCTTTTATTGATTTTCTTCGTGTGGGGTATTGCTGCACCGTCACATGGACTATGTACGTTGGCTGATAAAGGTAGTGATTCGTTTGACGTGTACGCAGTCGACGGTTCAGGTGAGCAGGTGATACATGTCGCAGTGCGACCAAACGGTAATCAGGTGCGGGTCGTGAAGGAGGGCGTCCTCGCGATGCCAGGAAAGCCCCACGGCATCGCTAGGCATCCTATGCAGTCAGTTTTTGTTGTAACGCTTTTGGGGAAAGGCACAGAAAGTCCTCGTGCTGTGACGCTTGTGCGTGGAAGCGATGGCAAACTGTCGATCGCTGGAGTCACAGAGCTGCAAGACTCAACTGGCTATACAAGTTTTGACCGCACTGGTGGATATTTTCTGACATCGTCGTATCACGACGGGCATTTTGATGTGTATCAGGTGAAGTCAGATGGTGTGGTTGGTGATCGGGTAAGTCATCAACAGGTGGCAGAGAAGTATGCCCACAGTGTGCTGACAACTCCTGACAACAGGTTTCTATATGTACCCTGTGTCAAAGAATTTAATGCGATCTACCAGTATGCATTTGATCAAGAAACCGGTGAGGTCCGGCCGCTTGAGCCTTTTGATGCAAAGCCTCCGCACATGTTCGGGCCGCGACATATTGCCTGCCATCCAGACCGGCCGTATGTGTACTTCAGTAATGAGCAGCAACTTGGGGTCAGCGCATATCGCATTGAAGAAGACGGCCAACTTACAGCTATCCAGCATGCTACAACGATTCCTCGTCGATCACCCTACACCGCAGGTGTACGAGACATGCATGCAAGTGATATTGCTGTCACGCACGATGGACAATTTCTTTTTCTTGCATTGAGAGATTTTGCCGGTGATGAAGACAGTGTTTTTATGTTTCAAATTGCTGAGGATGGCCGCCTGAGTCTTGCATCAAGAAAACGAGTTGGGGACATTCCCTGGTGTTTACGTGTCTCGCCCAGTAACTCGTTTCTTCTCGTGAGTGAATCACGTGATAAGACTCTCGCCGTGTTACCGATTCAGCAAGAAGGGTCACTTGGCGATGCGGTTCGAATGGACTGGGGAGCTGAGGTGCGTAATATGGTCATTCAGCCATTATCTGGGAAGTAGCAATTGGTTTTTTTAGGGGATTCGATGTTACGAATAAAAGCAGGTGTTGTGATCGCGTTTAGTGTTGTGCTTGGTGGTGCTTCTCTGTCTGGGCAAACTGGGGTTCAGGCTCACGAGAATACCGGGAGTGAACGCAAGAATGCAGTCGGCCAGACTACAGCCCGTTTGAATGGGGGCGGTGGTGCCCGACCTGGCCTAGTTCCCCAAATTGCAGAATGCACTGATTTACTTTTCGAAGCAGACTTCTCTGAGGGTGGTGTTCCCGAGGAATGGACGCCTTTGCATGGAACGCAATGGTCTATTGTTGAAGGAACACTCCAAGGGCGACCATCAACGAAAGAATTTCAACAAAAACGTGTCTCGTTAGGTAACAGCAGTCATAGCGGGAAGACGCCGAGTAGTCGGCTTCTGGTTCCTGTTGACGATTGCGTCATGCTTTTTCAATTTAAACTCACTGACGGACTGTCGGGTGCCCATTTTGGTTTTAATGATGGGTCATTCAAGACAGGAACGGGGCATGTGTGTCGATTTACAGTTTCGACACGGAAGGGACAATCTCTAGTTAAAGATAGAAACGTCACTCTCGATGGAGATGAAGATGAGACGTTGGTGGCAGACAGCTTGAATGTGAAGGCCGACACCTGGTACTGGATGATGCTGGAGATTGTTGATGAGGAAATGGTGGCTCAGGTGTCGGGTGGGCCCATTCTTCGCGCAAAGCATCCGCGATTCGATATTCCAAAGGACCAAATCAATCTGCCCACTCGTGGCGGTGGTGTCGTGCTGTATGACAACGTGAAGGTGTGGAACGCAGTGAAGAAAAACTGATTCCGTTCTTGTCAGTTCCGCCCCACTTGGAGTGCACGTGTCAGTTGAGTTGTCATTCCGGTATCGTCAACGTATCTGCCACTAATTCATCACTGGGACCTGCTCCGGCTGTGGCTCATTGTCCGCTTCAGTGTCAGTTGCATGGTCTGCAGATGACTCGAGGCGTTCTTTATTCACTTCGTCTTGTCGAGTGAACTGTGCCTCAAGTGATTGAGGGTCCCCCATGACGAACTTCATGGCAAGGCTACGGTACGACTTCGTGATAATAAGATCATCATAGAACTCAGGTGCAATTTCACGTAGGCGACCAAGGCGACTCCAAGGGATACCCATCAGGTCGTGATGCTCCAAATGAAGTCCGAAATTGAAGTACAGCCAGTTCGACCAGCCGTAGAGCGAGGAAGAGGGTTGGTACGCACTGCTACCGTGAAAATGGGAATTACTGAGGATAATTCCAAAGTTATGTGGGTGAAGAAACCCTGTGGCGAAAAGCTGAGACGCCAGAAGGAAAACAACAGCTTTCCAGCCGCCGGCAGCAAACAGCCCGATAGTCATCAGAATCGAAAGAGTTGGGTAGACAACAGCCCAGCGTTTCAGGCCGTAGCTTTCATATCCTGAAATGAGGTGCTCGTCAGCAAGGATTGAGAGTGCCTTTGGGCCGGGGTCAAGTTTGCCTCGAAGGAGCGATTCGAATGCGTAGACAATTAGGCCAAGAACTGATCTGAAAAATTGAAGAACAAGCATGAGTAACGCGTAGGGCATGCCCACCGGTGAAAAAAGGGCACAGCAAAATCTATAGACTGGTCCTTTCGTGAAGAAGAGGAGGTACCGATGCTGTCGCGTGAGAAGTATGGCGGTTCGCCGACGCGTAATGAAGTCTTTTTTCGCGCCAAGGTCGTTGTGGTGCACATGATGTTCAATCCACCAGGCATGATGTCCTGACATAAACATGGGTAGGGTCGTGAATGTAAACAGCCAGCGATTTGGTTTTGTTTTTTTGAAAACAAGGTTGTGATTGCACTCATGTGCAAGTTGAAACAGATTGACGTCAATCCAGGATCCAATTGCCCAGGCAGCCAGAAGAATGACCCACCAGGGCTGGTTACTAAGTCCAATTGCCAACGCAATTTGAGCCGAAGCAAATACAATGCACCAAAACGCAGTGCTCGGTGTGTTGCCAAAGAGGTCTTTGATTTCGGGATGATTGCGAATCATTCGTTTCGCCCGATCGCGGTGCCAGACAGCGTCAGGTTTGTCAGAGTCACCGACTCGATCACTAATGTCAATTTCATAGCCCGGAAACATCGGAGTTGGAGTTCCAAGGATACGTGGATGAAATCCAACTTTCTTATGCGATGGTGCGTCAGCGGGGAATAACATGGGATGAGTCTCCTTGGAAACGAATCACAACTATTTATTCAATGTACCTGTTTTGGAGCAGATTTCGAGTGTTGTGTCGTCGCTTCGTCCAAGTTCTGCAGAAGCACATGCCGAGGTATTGGTACAAGCGGCAAAGTTGCCAGAAAAGCGTAAGAGTGCCTGGCGTTGGGTGAAGTAAGGAAAAGTTGGTTTCTAGCGTTACTCCCCCGTGCAGCCTATTGGCGGTTGGAGTGAATGACGGTAACTGCAGCGTTTTAGGGGCTAGTGGCTGTGCCAGAAGGTACTGAAAGATATCCATGGTCAGTAAGAAACTGTTTCATGGAATCGAGGCAATTATCAAAGTTCTGTGGGCGAAATCCGTAGCCATGATTACCATCTGGCACAAATTGCGTACTCAGGTTGTCCCCCATTTTCGCGTTGAGCGCCTGAACGAAAGCCTCGCCACCCAAGGGGCTGCCTGATTTGTAGCCGACGTCTTTCCCGCCGTAGCCCAGCCAGATCGGCGGGAGTGCAGGCAAGTTAAGTATCTGCCATGGAATGGTCTGGTTTTTCATTCCTGGCTTATGCATGAGCACCCAGGTACTTTCACCCATTACTGCATTCGGTTCCGCATCGATACTCATGGTGTCATTTTTATCGTCGAGATACGCAAGCAGTGTCCCGAGAGCAAGAGTCCCGCCTGCGGAGTCTCCGGCAGCTATGATCTTTCGAGGATCAATGCCGAGCGTTGAGGCATTCTTTCGTACCCATCGAATAGCAGAACGTCCGTCTTTGACTGCGTTGAGCGCACCGGCATTGTCCCTGCCGTCGATGCTGGTCAGTCGGTACCCCACACGTATGTTGACAATTCCTAGCTCAGTGAAGGGAACAGCAAATCGCTCAAACTGCCTTGGCGTTCCACCAGCAAAACCACCCCCATGAAACCAGATGATTACCGGACGGTGATCACTTGGCTTCCAGCCCTTGGGGTAATGAATGTGAGCGGTGAGGTCTCGCCCGGGAATGTGTTTGTAGGGAATGCCTGGCTGGGGATCTTGTCGAATCTGCCTTCGTGCCTCGACTGTATTTCTAAAGAGTGTTTCGTCTTGTAGGAGTTTCCAGTCATCTTTGTCTCCCTGCCGGTATGAAACCTCTTCGGAATCAATCATTTTGTTTTTGTTGGGATCGTTTTCCCAACGAAACTCATAGATGCCAAAGCGAAAACATCCACCCGGCTCAATTCCGTCAGGTGAAGCCTTTTCTGTGGCGTAGAGGAGGGGCGTGCCAAGAAAGACAATAGCCCCAACGAGGTGTCTAGCAAATCGGTATTCGGTGGGTGCGGAGTGTTGCGTTTTCACGGAGACCGATTGGGCAAAGACATTCAGAGTAAATCACATGCACTATTTTGCAACGCAATAGACAGCTTTGGTTGAACGGAAGATGATGCGGCCCTCGTCGAATGCGGGTGTCGCGTTAAATTGTTCTTCTCCATCCCCTAATTTATTTTCAGCAAGAATGGTGTATTCCGGACCTGCTGCTATGACCAAACATGTGCCATCACGGAGTTGTGCGTACAGGCGGCCATCACCAAGTGCAATCGATGCGTAGACACGGTCACGGGATTCGTAGCGTTCACGGAACAGAGTGCTACCATCCTCAGCATTCAAGCACTGGGCCATCCCCTTGTCGTGTGACCAGAACAAGTAGCCATTATGAAAGAGGGGAGTCGTTACGTTGGCACCAACTGTTACTTCCCAGAGTTTATGAGTCTCTGTCACATCGCCCCGGCCGCCAGCTTTGACGGCGATTGTTCGGTTCTGTCTACCACCTGAGCAATAGAGGACATCGTCAACAACAACGATGCCTGGCACAACGTAATCGGGAATCCCCCGACATGTCCAAAGAACATCTCCTGTTTTAGGGTTATACCCCCGGATGAGATCCTTATGGTGCATAGCAAGTTCGGGTGTCCCGCTTTTGGGTGTAACAATAATCGGTGTTGTCCAGGCCCGGTTAATGTCTTCAACCTGCCAGACGATGTCGCCAGTGTTTTTGTCGAGGGCAACGAGTGAGTTTGATTCAATGGCAGCGTTTATATAGACAAGGTCTTCATGGACGATTGGTGAAGCCGCCGCACCAAACCCAGCAACGCCCGTCCCAATACTTGTTCGCCAGATCTCTTTTCCATCAAGTGAACAGCAGACGACACCAGAGGGACCAAAGGCAGCATAGATTTTTTCACCGTCTGTGCAGGGCGTAGGCGAGGCATAGCCGTGATCAGCAACACGAGGCGTTGCTTCTTGCTCTTCAGGAGACGGGTCAAGCGTAAGCGTCCATTTCGGGGTGCCGTCATTTCGAGAAATCGCAATGACATGAAGCTTTAGGCTTTCTCGTTCGCCTGGGTCATCAAGTTTTTCCCCATACCCGCTGTACCCGGTGAAGACGATCAAGTCCTTCACAAGAATTGGACAGCTCGATCCTCGAGCGACAGGAGTCTTCCAGGCAAGGTTTTTCTCGTTTGACCAGGACACCGGAAGGGCACCAGTGTTCTCGGCGACTCCAGAACCATTTGGGCCACGAAATCGCCCCCATGATTCTGCGAGCGTGTTCGTGGCAGTTGTGGCGCACAGTACGCAAAGGAAAAGCGTGGCCCATTTGAGTTGTAGGCTACACGGCACACGGCTACACATCTATTGGTCTGCTTTCTAACTAACTCATCAGTTCTGGAATGACACTTCCATCGCGCACGATCATAACTGGCCGACCCGTGCTGGTGTGATATTCCTTAGTCGGATCAATGCCAAGCAGACTGTAATATGTTGCTGCAACATCATCAGGCGAATGGCCATCATGCCGAGGACCGCTTGCGGTGTCATCAGTTTCGCCAATGACTCGGCCTCCTGAAATACCACCACCCGCCATCAGCATGAACATGGCTCTTGCGTAGTGGTCTCGGCCCGTTCGTACTGTGTTGATTTTTGGTGTCCGTCCAAATTCACCCGTGACGAGCACAGCCGTCGACTCGAGAAGTCCTTTTTGCTCGAGTCCGGTGAATAAAGCGGAGAGCCCTTCATCGAGTGGTGGTAGCTGCTTGTTTTTCAGCGCGTTCCAGTTGTCACGGTGAGTGTCCCAGCCACCGTATGAAATCGTGACAAAGGGGACGCCATGCTCAACAAGTCGCGTGGCAAGCAAACAACTCTGGCCAAATTTTGTTTCACCAAAGGGAGCCGCAAAGCTTGAGTTTTCACGGCTTGTGTCAAATGCTTCTTTTGCTTTTGGTGAGGTGATTATTTTGTGTGCCTGCTCGGTAAATCTGTCGAGACCTGCTACAAGCTGATTCTTGTCCTCAATGGCGTGAAAACGTTGGTCGAGTTCCTCAAGGAGCATTTGGCGTCGTTCAACATCACTCACGGTAAGGCTGCCATCGAGTGTCATGCCACGGACACTAAATGGAATGCCGGGTGTTGGTGTTTTTCCGGTAGCGAGAGCCGCATACTTGACGCCGAGGTATCCTGTGCCGCCTTGGTTGTTTTTCGGGATCGCCACGTTGTGTGGCAGCTCTATCGGGCCTCCAAGTTCACGACTGACAACGGCACCATAGCCTGGGAACTCAAGTGAGGGGATTGGTCGGTTGCCAGTGTTGACATATTCCTGCCCAAGCTTATGAGCAGCGAGCGAATGAGTAATGCCTCGCAGGATGACATACTTGTCCATGCACTGTGCAAGCTTTGGTAGATGCTCACTGATCTGAATGCCCGGAACAGATGTCTTAATAGCGCTGAACTCACCGCGGTATTCAGAGGGTGCATCGGGCTTTGGATCAAATGTGTCCATGTGCGATGGGCCACCGGGAAGATTGACAAAGATGGCTGCCTTCGCACCCTTCGGTCGAGGAGATGCTGCATGAGTCCATCGCAGATAATTCGAGAGTGAAAGGCCACCAGCGCCAAGCGCACCCAATTTCAAGAAGTCTCTACGAACGACACCATCACATGTTCGATGAAGAGTCATTGAATTTCTCCGGTCCATTTAAAAGTTAAGGGTTTTTGTTGTGGCAACGACACCAGGCCTAATGATTCAGTGCAAATTCTTTTGTGTTAAGTAAAGCCCAAAGAATATCGTGAATCCCAGCCTTTGCAGTTGGGGACTCCTTGAGGTACGTAATCGAACGGTCGATCTCGCGAGTAGTTGGCTCGCGAACAAGTGTCCGTAGATACGCACTCTCAATGATTTCGTGTACAAGGTCTTCGTTTTCTGCGACCCATTCCGATACGGATCCGTCAAAAACAGTCCCTGTCTTCGGGGCCTTCATCGCAGCTTCTTTTGCTGCAATGGATTTCTGGAGCGATTTAACGGTTCCTTTGGTGTCTTTTTTCATTGCGTACCCGAGCCGTTTTTTGAGTTGTGCCACTTCGTTTGCAAGTTTCTGCTTTCGCTCTAGATGAAGTTTTTCAGCAGCTGGGTTTCTAAAGTCAGGAATTGTTTTTGTGAGTTCATCAAGCCAACTGCCACGACGACTGATTGAGTCGAGCATTTCCTTGTCGTTCTGAAGAAAGACCGTTTGGAGCAGGCTTGGCTCCATGGAGCGATCGCAATCACAGTTACTTTCACGGGTCGATTGGCCAAAGATCTCGAGTGCATAGTCGTTGTTGTACGACCCTACCGTTGTGTCGGCTATTGCCCGCTTTTCAACAAGTGAACACATCTCCATCGCTTCACGATCACCAGCAGTCGCTATTCGAACGGCATCATAGATGACTTCAGCTGGCATTCTTCTGGCAACAGCCCTGCCGAAGTTTCTGTCATCGTGAAGATTTGTCTCATTAGGCTGCCAGCCACGCTGGTAGGTATCACTCTTACAGATTTCACGATGGAGCCATTTCATGTCGAAGTTGTTTTCTCGAAAACCTTGAGCAAGATACTCAAGCAACTCAGGATTGCTTGGAGGATTTGCCAGACTAAGGTCGTCTGGTGGTTCAACGATGCCAACATTGAAATACGAAGACCACACTCGGTTTACAATCGCCTGCACAAAGTACGGATTAGATTCATCAAGCATCCAAGCCAACAAGATTTCACGAGGATCTTCAACTTCCTCCAGTCTCATTTCCTTGCCGCCAAGGACTGTTGCAGTGCGGCCCCCGAGGAACCGTTCAAGCTGTTCTTTTTTCTTTTGCTTAATGTCACTGGAATTGATCTGTTCCATGATCCCAGCCAGCTTTTCTTTTGTGAGGGCTGGTTTGGCTTTGGTTGGTGCTACTTCTGTAAAAGGTACGGTCTCACCCTTGATCGCTTTGGTTTTCAGAAGGCGATAAAGCTTATTGCCCTTCAAATCCTTGTCAGTCGTGTCAATGTCCAATGAAACGAGCATCTGCTTGTATATGCTCTTCTCATCGGGGAACCGACTCCCGTTACGATATTCTGTGACGCGGTTGAAGAAGTTTTTAAAGCGGTCAAAGTCATCTTTTGTCCATTGGTCGAATGGATGCTTGTGACATTGAGCGCATTGAATTCGAACACCCAAAAAGGTGTACGCAAAACCGAGTGCACGTTCTTCAGGCTTTTTGAAATCCTGCCGGCTCCAAAAGTAAGGGAGGTAAGGTTGGTCGCCAAAGGACGCTCCATCCTTATTTGCGAGGTAGTTACTCATCCGCTCACAAAACTCGGTGTATGATTCGCCGTCGAGTCGGCTCTTAGCAAGTACGATGCCTTCAACAATCTCGTCGTACGGAAGGTTTTGAGCAACTTTATTGTGCATCCATTCGTACCAAAAGTTTGATGCACCCTGCCTGCCTTCTGGGCTGTTGTTATTTACGTTTCGATTGTTGTTCATTGTCCAGTCGCAGAGTTTGGTCGCCCACCACGCGGCATACCCTGGTCGCTCGAGCAACTCTTCGATTTTTGCATCCCGTTTATTCGGTGACGTGTCGCGAAGAAATGCTTCTGTTTCTGCGACCGGTGGAAGCGTTCCGGTGATATCGAGTGATGCTCGACGCAGAAATTCACCATCGCTGCACACTTCCGATGGGACTTCGCCAAGCTTTCGCAATTTCATCGCAACAAGTTCATCGATTGGTGTTGGTATCTCGATATCAGGGTACTCAGAACCTGTTTTGTCGGAGACGGGAAAGATAACAGGTACTGGCACTACGCCATTGTCATAAAACGCAACAACATGACTGTCGCCAGGGCCTTTTGCTGTAACAAGCCCATGCTCATCAATGTCAGCGATCTGATCATTGTTTGTACGGAAGCGGCATAGAGGTGTGACGTCTTCATGTGTGCCATCAGACCAAACTGCTGTTGCTTTGAGTTGCCATGTCTGACCTTTTTTTTGTGCAACAATTTCAGATGGAGCAACATCAAGTCTGACAAACGTCGCATCATTGTCGGTAACGCCTTGTGCGCCATGTTCGATCCATTGCTTCAAAACGGCAAGCTGCCAACTGTCAGGATCAAGAATCTGACCGCCTCCGTGATCAACCTGCTCAAGCGGTTTCTGGAGAAAGAGGCTGGCGTCAATATTGTCTACATTGACGCGAGGTTCCTCACCTTGCAACAGGTTCTCATGATCAGCCTTGAAGTCGTACCCGAATAGCGAAAGACGGAAATCACCTTGGCCCTGAAAAGAGCCATGGCAAGCTCTTCCATTACAGCCAAGTCGACCCATCAGCGGTACGACATGTCTGCGGAAGTCTGGGGATTCTGCTGTGCTCGCTGAATCAGCCTGATAGCGATCGTCGATACGCGGGACATGAGTTTCTTCTGCCGCATTCGATAGTGACGAAACAAGGCACGACGCTATCGCAACGAGCAGAGCACTGGTGTAGAGGTAACGCTGAGTCATTTTTTTCTCTTCAGGAACGCTGTACTGAACACAGGACGAACTTGGTGTAAATCCCCGAACTACTTACTTCATCTATGTCTCGACCTACTAAATCTTAATATGTTCTCGAAATTCGTCATATTCCATTCAAATTTCGCTGCAAAACAGGTGCAATCCGCATAGTAATGCCCCCGCGACAGGTGGTCTCCTCCTACGGTTCTCGACGTCTGCCAGAGCACCTGTGTCAGCTTATTTCCGCCACGGCCTCGGGATGTCCGTGTTTCGTGCGTTGCAGCAGCTCGCTGTCCGGCGGCTCCCTAGGTGGTTAAAACGGCGATAATAAATCAGCCTTGAATACGCTACGCAACAAAAACAAGTCGTTACACTGGGCGGTAGATTCGTATGAGAGCTTCGTTTTTTTCATCCATGAGAAGAATTGAAAACCATGCATCCAGTTCGACATTTGTTTTTTGTTTCTATGACAATCGCGGGTATTGTCTTGATGCATGCGAGCGACACTCGCGCGAATGAGCAGCCGAATATTCTGGTTATCTGGGGTGACGATATTGGCCTTTGGAACATCAGCCACAATAACTGTGGAATGATGGGCTACGAAACACCACATATTGACAGGATTGCTCGTGAAGGAATTTCATTCACGGACTACTACGGCCAACAGAGTTGCACAGCCGGCCGGGCAGCATTTATGGGTGGCAATGTTCCACTTCGAACAGGCATGACGAAGGTTGGTCTGCCCGGAGCCAAAGAAGGATGGCAGACCAGTGATGTGACAATTGCCACAGTATTGAAAGCGCAGGGATATGCGACAGGCCAGTTTGGGAAGAATCATTTCGGAGACAGAGATGAACATCTTCCGACGAATAATGGATTTGATGAGTTCTTTGGGAACCTTTACCACCTGAATGCAGAGGAAGAACCGGAGAACAGAGATTATCCAAATGATCTTGTACTGCCCAACGGAAAAACCTTTCAGCAGCAATATGGGCCGCGAGGTGTGCTCAAGTGTCGTGCAAATTCCGACGGGACGCAGACCATTGAAAACACAGGGCCGCTGACACAAAAGCGGATGGAAACAATCGATGACGAAACTGTTTCAGCAGCCAAGAATTTTGTGCAAAGGCAGGCGAAGAACGGCAAGCCATTTTTTTGTTGGTGGAATGCAACTCGGATGCATTTTCGAACTCACTTAAAGAAAGAGCATGAAGGTCTGTCGGGCCCAACGGGCAATACGTATCACGACGGCATGGTTGAGCACGACATGCATGTCGGTGAGCTGCTC
>JBDOMQ010000233.1:0-3718 GCA_039831725.1 Pirellulales bacterium | reverse complement strand
GCGGCTCAAGTAATACTCAGTGCATGGCTGGAAAGACATGTAATGCCTCAAAACAATTCGTATACCACAGAAACAGAAACACTTGATGACTAGTCGAAGATTAAATAATCCATCCCGATTAATTGTCGGATGTGGCTACTTGGGCCAAAGGGTTGCGCGCCGTTGGATTCAATCTGGATCAACTGTTTTTGCCATAACCCGAAGTCCTGAAAATGCCGAAATGCTATCGGCAGAAAACATTCATCCAATCATCGGAGACGTCACGGCTGCTGACGGATCACCGAAAAGTCTCCGTGACTTGCCAGAGGTCGACACAGTCTTATGGTCAGTCGGTTTTGATAGAAGTGCAGATGCAAGCTATCACGATGTGCATGTCACCGGACTCCTTCACATTCTTGAAAAGATACCAAACACTCCTCGGGTTATATTCATCAGCTCAACCGGCATCTGGGGAAACGAGACTGCCGACGATGTAGACGAGTCGACTCCTGCCTGTCCTACACGAGAGGCAGGACGGGTATTGCTCGAAGCAGAGGCCGCTCTTGAAAAGCACCCCAAGGGGCCGGGCGTCGCACTTCGACTCGCAGGCATTTATGGACCCGACCGACTTCCACGAGTGACTGACATCGTTGAAAACAAGCCGATCCCAGCTAATCCCGAGAGTTGGCTCAACTTGATCCACGTTGATGATGCAGCCTCTGTCATCTGCGACATCACTGAAGTTCCCTCACCAGAAAGCCTTTATGTCGTCTCAGACACAACTCCAATCCGGCGTAAAGACTGGTACTCGTCCCTAGCACAACTGACCAATAGCCCACCACCACGATGGGCCGCTGAAGCTACCCGCCTACGCGGTGGAAATAAACGAGTAAATTCAAGTCGTATCTGGAACGCCATACAGAAACGACCTGATCATCCAAACGCAATTGATGCAATGAGAACACTTCTCAGGGAATCGTCGTAACACTCCATGTAGACTCGAACCTTTACCCTCGCGATCCCTACTCAATACTTTCCGATCGCACATCACCGCCGGTGTTTGCCATGAGTGGCATCGACCCAGACAATATTGCAAGATAGTCGACCGTTACATTCATAGCTTCGTCGAAATAGAAGTCACGTGTCACAACCGGGCGTCGTGGGCCAGCATTTTCTTCCTGCTTCTTTTCTTCTTCTTTTTCTGCCGCTTTCCCTTCACTCCATTCTTTCGTAAAATCTGACTCTAAAAGAGAAAGCCTTTTTTCATTTTTCCTTTCCTCATAGCGAGCAATATCTGTTGCAAGCTCAAGAAATTCATCGTCAACTGCTACGCGATCAGCTGACCGTTTCCGCAGTGTCTTCAGCATTGGATCAGTCACTTTATCGGTCGTGGTGAACTCAGCCATATCGACTCGATCAAATGGAATCGCATGATCAAGATCCGCTTCTCCGACGGGGAGATGGTTCGTTATGCTTGGCAATTCAACATCACTCTTCACGCCCTCCAACTGTGTACTTAGTCCACTTGGACGGTAAAACTGTTGCATTGTAATCTTCAATGCACCAAGTGACGGAGCATTCGGCAAACGCTGAAACAACTGCCGTCCAAGATCGAGTAAGCTCTGCACAGTCCCCTTTCCGTGTGTAGCTGAATCACCAATAACAAGACCGCGGCGATAATCTTGAATCGCGCCAGCGACAATCTCACTCGCGCTCGCACTGAACTTGTTAACGAGTACAACGAGCGGGCCATCCCAAACAACACCAGGCTCCAAATCATCATACTGCTGCACTCGTTGATCAGCGTCTTTAATTTGCACGACAGGACCTGTATCGATGAAAAGTCCCGTTAGAGAAATTGATTCGGGCAAAGAGCCACCTCCATTACTACGAAGGTCTAAAGCGACGCAGTCAACTCCTTGTTCACGAAACCCTTCCAGTAGCTTACGACAGTCACGAGTGCTGCTTTTGTAGTCCGCTCGCCCTTGCCGTGCAGCTGCCATATCCATGTAAAAACTTGGCAGATTAATTACTCCGATACGCCACGGACTGCCATCTGGCTTAATCCCTTGCTCAATGATTTCACCGCGGGCTGCACTGTCTTGTAATTCAATTTTTGCTCGGACAATGTCATATACAGTGGGCACCGTCTGACCGACTGGAATAACCTTAAGACGAACCACCGTCCCTCGTTTGCCCCGAATAAGTTTCACAACATCATTAAGATTCATATCAACGACGTCGACCATCTCTCCTTCGCGGTCCTGCCCCACACCAACAATCCGATCTTTTCTCTTAAGACGCCCATCTTTGTCAGCAGCCCCTCCGGGAACAAGTTCAGCCACCGTGGTGTAACCGTCTTCTCCCTTCAGGGAGGCGCCGATACCATCGAGCTGCAACCTCATCGTAATTTCAAAATTTTCAAGCGTCCCGGGAGACATAAAACTGGTGTGTGGATCAAGCGAACTTGTGAGTGAGGACAGATAGGTCTCCAGCAGTTCATCTGCGTTCATCTGGTGCATTCGCTTTGCAAAACTTGTGTACCGACGCAGAAGCTTCTTTCTTGCCTCTTCAGGCGCAACTTTTTCCATCTTCTGAACGAGCAGGTCGTACTTAATTCGACGCCTCCACTTATCACGAACTTCGTCTTGCGTCTTTGCCCACACAGCTACATCACGATCGATAACAATTGACTCTTTCTGATTGAAATTAAGCTTCGCCTTTAACAGTTGCTCAACAATCGGAATCCGTTCATCAACTCGCTTGAGAAAACGATCATAAACCTCATACGCAAAGCTGACATCTCCCCTGCGAACGAGATCATCGAGGCTTGTCTTTTTTTCTGCAAAACTATCGATATCAGATTGCAGGAAGTAAATTTTAAGTGGATCGAGCGATGCTAAAAACGTATCAAACCAACGAGATGCAATTTCGTCATCTATTGGCTTACGGAGAAAATGCTCTCTTTCAAGATAACTTTTTACTGCCAGAGTAATCTGTCGATCATTTGGGCCAGGCGTCGGTGCTTCACGTTCATTCGCCGAAACACGTGTAGGCACCAACAAGATGCCTATGAGCACTGCACAAAACAGGTTACTCAAAACCAATAATCTGCTGGGACGAAATGGCACAGGCCTAATAGCTACTGGTAGGTGGCAATCCACGCAGCAAACTCCTTCCAAAATACACGTAAGCATGTATGTACGAGTTCTTGCGACGGGCGTTCTCACGCGAGATCTAACCACCGCACCAAAATACGTCTTTCTATTGTGACGATTTTTCGCTTCTGTGACGAGATGTTTTTTTAAGTAACTTGAGGCAAAATTTGGCGTATAAATTCAATTCGTCCCACAAAGACATCTCAATCCGCGGTCAACTAGCGCATCTGCAACTTCTGGGACAGCCCCGAGCCGGGCTACTTTCACCCACTCCACAGACGGAAATTGGCTTCGCACCTTTTCCAGATACTTTTCGACCTGGTTCTCCACATGCCCGTGAAAAAGAAGGTGGGGGTGGAGCACGACCCGTCTCACTGGCGGCCGCCCATTGATGCCGAGCATTAATTGATCCGCTGCTTCAGTCATAGTCGGCTTTGCTGCTGCAACAAAACTGATTGCAAACCGATTTTTTGCAACACGAACCATAGAACTGTATGTTGATCGCACAAAACCCCAAAGTTGATGATGTGCTGTTGGGTCACTCGAGCCTCGTCCGATCACAAGAAGAGCCTCACTGCCGC
>JBDOMQ010000026.1:0-18875 GCA_039831725.1 Pirellulales bacterium | reverse complement strand
AAGACTCATGTCTCGACTCTGATATCGTACCGTCATTTCAGAATTTGTCTGCGTATTCACAACGGAAACGTAAGAACTCCTCGAAAACCGTTCCCCTGTCTATTTAGGAACTTGGCTTCATGTCGAGCAACTCAACCCCCAGTACACCGCTTCCGCCAGAAGGCTGTCCGGGGGATTCCATGTTCCAACTCGAAGCGACACTTGTGCTTCAGATCGCGCAGCGAAATGGCCCTAGCTTCCTGCTCCGCCCACACCAAGAGAATACGATCGGCCGAGCAGCAGAAGCCGATATTGTTGTAGCTGACAGACTCACAAGTCGTGGACATGCAGCGATATCCAGAGATGCCGTGAACGGAGAATGGCAGATTCGCGATCTCGAAAGCCGTAATGGCACCTGGGTAGATGGACAACGCATCACAGAATTGTTGCTCCAACCCGAAATGTCGATTCGGATTGGTACGACCGAATTTATTTTTCGCATTCCTGCCAGACGGTCACCCGAAAAATCAGAGGATCACTCTGAAACAATTGTTCGATGTGAGCCGGTTGGTGAAATCGAGGGACGCAACTTTCAGCGGGCACGTGATGGAATTGTTGATGAAGGACGCCGTACCATGCTCCTTTACCAGACTAGCATTCACCTCTTAGCCTCACGATCAATCGAAGACGTTATTGCCGCGACCGTGGAAATTGCTGCAGAACATACCGGAGCCGACGCAGTTGGATGGTTTGAACTTCATGCTACGAATGCCTTCGAGTCCGTCTTGGTTGTTCCACCATCGAGCGATATCACAGAGCGACTCGAAGCAGCATCCTGTCATAAATTTATTCGTGATGGGCACGCCGTATGGGCAAAACGAGAGCTTCTTAACGACCACAGTTATGGACTGATGTTTATCCCTGTGATGGATGGTGAACAGCCTTGGGCAGCACTTTGCGCAACTGCTGAAAATGACCGCTTGCAGGAAAACGATTTTGGTTTTTTCGTCTCGCTTATCAGCCTGGCTTCAGCTGCCTGCGCAGGACATAGACGGGCTGTACACTCGGGCAACCAAAAGCCCGAGGCATCACTCGCTGCAGTCGATACCGTTGATGCAACTCCCGAAGAATTACAGACAATGGCCTTTTCGGATTTTCAACAAATTTCAGAAAACCTTAGAGGCTCACTGCGGCTGGATCACTGGCAAAAGATTTTAATCGCAGAGGCCTTGCGCAGAACAGAGGGAAGAATACCCGAGGCTGCAGAAGAGCTTGGGATCAGTCGGGCCACTCTTTATCGAAAAATAGAACAGTTTGACCTGAACCGTGAAGCTTTTATTCGGGATGACTCAAATAATGTGACGCAGACCGAACTACCCAAACTGAAGTAGCCACTTTTTGTTTAGTTACTCAATTCACGAATGGACCGTGCAACATTCATTAAGATTGCACCCACACCGAAAAGCGTAAGCACCGCCACCACAAACGGCAACGCATGAGACGGATGCACGGCAAACAAAAGGGATCCGACAAGTGGCCCTAGAATGCGTCCAAGTGAAGCAAAAGACTGATTCACTCCCAGCACCTCTCCCTGTTGAGACGAATCTGCAGATCGTGAAACAAGTGCAGAAACCGAAGGATTCACAAAAGCAAATCCGCATACCGCGAATGCCGAAGACATGTAAAAAGCAGTCTTGAGAACACCACTTTGGTCGTTAGGGACTATGGACAGGTCAACGGCTGGCCCGCTCTGGAATAGCAACCATGAAACAACAGCCAGCCCACCAAGCCCAACAATCATTTGAACGAGACCTGTAGCCATTAACGATATTTCAGAATATCGTTTTGCGAGAGGACGATAAAGACCACCGGCCACAACCAAAACGGCACCGATCGCAGCGAATACTAGAAAATTATCGTCGTCGGCCATTCCAAATGCAGCCCGAGTAAATCTCGCAAGTGTTGCTTCAAAATTTGCGAACGAAAAGATTGCCAAGAAGTAAATAAGTATAAGACCTCCAACTGCGGGAATCCGGAGGACTGACACGGTTCGACTCAAACTAAAAAATTCTTTTGCAGCATTTCGGCCTGGCACTCTGGTCTCACGGAAAAAGAAAACAGCTAAAAGGAACGCGACAAATGAAAGAAGTGATGCAATTGCTCCAACGCCCCATGGTTGTTCATCAAAAAGCTTTAAGCCAAAGAACGCAATAAGTGGGCCAAGTGTAAATCCAGCACCGAATGCGATGCCTATCAAAGCCATACCCCGTGCTCGCCGTTCCGGTGTGGTGCAATCTGCAATCACGGCAGCAGCGGTCCCCACACTTGCCCCGGCAATTCCTGCTCCAACACGAGAAAGTAACATGAGGCTCAATGCGAGTTGTGATTGATCAAATGGCAAGGACACGGCATAGCCGTATAGGGCATAGAAGACCACCGACCCCAGCAGGCTCAAGATCAAGAGCGGCTTCCTACCAAATCTGTCGGATAGTCGCCCCCATATCGGACTAAAAATAAATTGCATCAGAGAAAATACTGAAAACAGAATCCCTATGATTCCGCCTGCTACGACTGGCGATGCACCAAGTTCGCTTAGGTACGGCTCAGCCTGTCTTGGCATGACCGGCAGAACGATACCGAACCCAAGAAGATCGATGAAAACTGTTAAGAAAACAATGAGGAGAGCAAACCGAGGGGGGGTTCGGTTGGGTTCTGGCTGTGATGTCATGGTGTACTCGTTAAAAGTGAACAGGGTAGAGCGACAATGTCGCAGATTGGTATGATATGTGGAATGAAGCGTGGTACAAAAAAACAACCTACAGATCTTCCTGCGGATGCCCTGAGCGTGTCGCAGGTGACCGCCCGCGTCAAGGATCACCTTGAATCACGGTTTAATGATGTATGGGTTACGGGTGAAGTCACCAATCTAGTAACTGCCGGATCCGGCCATATTTATTTGGGACTCAAAGACGAAGCAGCCCTTCTTCGCAGTGTTATCTGGAGAGGCACTCGAGGTTCACTTGCCATAGAGCCAACCGACGGCATGGAAGTAGTCTGTCACGGCCGGATTGAAGTGTACCCTCCCAGAGGGAGCTACCAACTGACGATCGACCGTTGTCATGCACTCGGAATGGGCACGCTCGAAGCAAAACTCCGTGAGTTACACGCACGCCTTGAGGAAGAAGGTCTGTTTTCTGCTACCAGAAAACGAAGGTTGCCTCGGTATCCTCGTCGTATTGGACTCATTACAAGTGCATCTGGAGCTGCTGTTTCAGACTTTCTCACAACCCTCGTCAACCGCTGGCCGATTGCTGATGTTGTGTTTTTTCCGTCTCGCGTTCAGGGAGCAGGCGCAGCAGAAGAGTTGGCTGCTGAGTTAGTGAAGGCAGAACAAATTCATCCATCACTTGACGTCATCGCAATAGTCCGTGGTGGCGGAAGTCTTGAGGACCTCTGGTCATTTAATGAAGAGACTCTCGTGCGGGCAGTTGCTGCGACCACTATTCCAATTATTTCTGGGATTGGCCATGAAATAGACCTCTCTCTCGTTGACCTTGTCGCGGATGTTCGCGGATTAACCCCAACTGATGCTGCCGTTCACGTTGCTGGAGAACGCCAACAGGTTCTCGATCAGCTCCGACTTGCTGGAAAAAGAATGACTAAGGAATTGGTTCAACGCATTACATCAGCCCGCCGCAATCTGAATCGACTCGCTGCTGCACAACCGCTTGCAACACCATACCGTGAAATCAATGCAAAACGTCGCCTTCTCGTGGAAAAGTCACTGCGGCTGCAGCACCTAGGATTCCAGAAAACAGAACAAGCGAAGAATCGATTGACCGCTGCAGCAGCTCTTCTCGAAGCCAACAACCCTCTCGGAGTTCTTTCCCGAGGCTACTCAGTTACAACAAACGCCACAACGAAGGAGCCCATTAGTGCGTGGCATCAAGCTCCTTCGGGAACCACCATCATCACGCGGCTCGCTGAGGGCGAACTGCATAGTCGTGTAGAGCGAAGTGTGGAGTCGAGCCACCTCGATACGGGCACCACTTCAGAAGACAGGTAATCTTGCGAGGGGTATTATGACCGAAAAAAAATCGAAGAAAATGAAAAAAAAAGCTTCTTTTGAAGAATCACTCGATGAGCTCGATATGATCATTCACAAAATGGAGTCCCGGGACTTGGGACTCACTGAATCTCTTACCGCATACGAACAAGGTGTCTCCTTATTGCGTTACCTACATGAAGAACTCAGTGATATAGAGCAACGAGTTGTCACTCTGGTGCGAATTGATGAAGATGGAGATCCGGTCTTTGAAGACACCACAGGCTCCGCGGAAAATAAAGCAGTGCCGAAAAGACCTACTACGAAGGGGAAGGCTCGAAAGGCTACACGAAAACAACAAAAGATCTCCACTGATCACCAGGAGTCTCGACACCAACTCCCCGGAATGGATGATCCAACAACTGGATCGTAAAACACGTAAACAAATCACGCCGATTCAAAAGGGCCTAGCTACCCTTAAAGTAAAAACACTGATTCTTCTTCTGAGACTCTTTATGGACACCTCTGCCGAATCCTTGCACAAACTGGTCCAAGAAACACTCACGACAGTCCAAGAATTCATCAATCCGCGACTCGAATCTGCGCTGACCTTTTCTGATCAGGCCGCTCCTCGATTACTCGAATCAATGCGATACGCTCTACTCGCGCCAGGAAAAAGACTTCGGCCTGCCTTGGCACTTGAAGCAGCGAGGGCCTGCGGGGGGACCTGGGAAAAAGCTGCTCCAGCTGCTCTAGCCGTTGAGATGATTCATGCATATTCCCTCGTTCATGATGATCTTCCTGCAATGGATGATGATGATCTACGACGAGGTCGTCCAACCTGCCATCGTGCCTTTGATGAAGCGACGGCTATACTCTGTGGCGATGCGCTCCAGCCACTTGCATTTCAGATACTTGCCAGTGGCATGCCTGTCGAAGTTGTGCCAGAGGCCTGCCGAGTATTAGCTCACGCAGCAGGTGCAGAATCACTCGTCGGTGGACAAATGGATGATCTCGCTTCAGAGCGAGGCTGGGTTTCCGATCTCTCCAAACAACCCTCTGAAAAGCAGGTGGAATGGATGGAGCGAATTCATCGACGAAAAACTGGTCGTCTGTTCTTGGCTTCACTTGATCTTGGGTGTTTGGCTGCTGGCGGAAATGCGCAGTGCAGAAGCGACCTAAGAGACTACGGTGAATCATTTGGCCTCGCCTTTCAGATAGCCGACGACCTACTCGATGCAGAGGGGTCTGAATTGAGTATGGGCAAACGTGTAGGAAAAGATGCCGAGCGAGGAAAAATCACGTTCCCCACGGCTATTGGGAAGGAACTCAGCCGAACACGAGCTGATGCCCTCTCTAAGCAGGCAACGGATGCGATCTCTGGTTACGGCGACGCTGCTGAATCACTTTGTGCACTGGCCAGATGGATTGTGAGCCGCCAAACATAGGCTTTTCACTCTCTTACAAACTCTGCAAAGGGCTGTCGCCAGCCTATAACTATATGAGGTAGACTCTAGTTCTCCGTTGATGAAACAGTCTGTTAGTTTGACGAAGACGGTATTACGCAGGAGCTTTCGGAGATAATGTCAACTATCCTTCCAACAATTGAATCGCCGCACGATCTTCAGGGACTTTCTCCCGACGAACTTGAAAACCTTGCCACAGAAATGCGGCACGCGTTGTGTCAGGTTGCTGCGAGTCGAACTGCACACTTCGCATCGAATTTAGGAGTGGTGGAACTTTGCTTAGCACTACACCGTGTTTTTGACTTTAGCAAAGACCGGCTCATCTGGGACACTGGGCACCAGATCTACCCCCACAAACTGATTACGGGGAGATACAACCGGTTCGATACAATTCGAACTCGTGGTGGTCTTATGGGTTTTCCCAACCCTTCTGAAAGCCCTTATGACTTATTTATGACCGGCCATGCTGGCTGCAGCGTGTCAGCAGCTCTTGGGCTCGCCAGTGGAGACTCATTACGGGGCCACGATGATCGCCACAGTGTTGCGGTTATCGGAGACGGCGCCCTCCCATCCGGGATCGTTTTTGAAGCACTTAACAACGCTGGTTTTTTGAAAAAGCGGCTCATCATTATCCTCAATGACAACCGGATGTCGATCTGCCCACGGGTTGGCGCTTTGGCAGAGTACCTCGATGTAGTTCGAACCAATCCTTGGTATCGAGGCCTCCGCGACAAAGCTGGAAATCTCATCAAGGGCGTGCCTATGGTTGGGGAATCCATGGAGCGAATGCTCGTAAATGTAAAGGATTCACTCAAAGCCACACTTCATGGCGGCATGTTATTTGAAGCTCTCGGGGTTCGATACTTCGGCCCTGTCGAGGGGCATACGCTCCCGAATCTGATTCGATATCTCGAACTCGTCAAGGATGAAGAAGGCCCAATCCTTTTACATGTACTGACAGAAAAAGGGCATGGGTTCAAACCTGCAGAAGATGATCCAGTCTTTTTCCACACCCCTGCTCCGTTCGAATGCGATGATGACGATTGTATTGTGGCGGTTAAGAAATCCTCCGTGCGGGGCTACACAGATGCTGCAAGTGCTGCGATCGCCGATTGCATGAAAAACGATGACCGAGTGACAGTCATGACGGCTGCTATGTGTCAAGGAAACAAACTGGAGGCTGTAAGAGAGGCATATCCTGATCGATTTTTTGATGTCGGCATTTGTGAATCGCATGCTGTTGCTTTTGCTGCTGGTCAAGCAAAGGCCGGATGCCGACCGATCGTTGACATTTACAGTACGTTTCTGCAGCGATCTTATGACCAAATCTTTCAAGAGGTTTGCTTACAGAATTTACCGGTCGTATTTATGCTTGACCGTGCCGGACTCACTGGGCCAGATGGTCCCACGCATCACGGTGTTTTTGATCTTGGGTATATGAGACTTTTCCCAAACATGACCGTTCTTGCTCCAGCCGACGAACATGACCTCAAGTCAATGGTCGCCTGGGCACTGGCTCATGATGGGCCAGTTGCCATTCGATATCCAAAGGCAGTTCTCGAACCAGGCCTCGACAATCGCTTCGGAGAAGACCGACGGCCTGTCACCATGGGCCAGTCCGAGCCACTTCTGGATGGACCGGACGGCCTCATTGTCGGTTGCGGTAGTCTTGTTGGATCATGCTTGGCAGCAGTTGAAGAGCTTAAGAAAGAAGGGATCAATGTCGGCTTGATCAATGCTCGCTTTATCAAGCCTTTGGACAAAGACACGCTTCTTAAGCGAATACAAATGAGCCCTTGGGTTGTCTCCGTTGAAGAGAACACTCTTCAAGCTGGATTTGGTTCAGCACTTCTTGAGGTTATTCACGATGCTGCTCTCCAGACTGGCCCGATACGAAGGCTTGGTATTCCTGATCAGTTTATCGAGCACGGAGACCGAGCCGACTTACTTTCAGACCTCATGCTCGATGCAAACGGCATTGCTGATGTTTGTAGAGAGCTTTCAGGGCAGACTGCTGCAACTGCTATCGCTGCTCCACTTCAAGACTGACCACGAGAAAACAATCTGTGGTCTTGCCCCAGGCTCAATCCTTATGGCTGATGACATCAAGCTTTCATCGACAGGCGATAGTACTACTAGAACCATGACGGGAAGCCGCCTTCGCTCAGGCAATCCAGTGTCTGAAAGCCTTCGGATAGCAGTCGTTGGTCCTGAGGAAGTTCTGGAAACGAAACCACTTGCCCACGAGATACAATATATCCTGACGAAACTTGGGCACACTGTCGAAACCATGCTTGCAGCTAGAACTGAGTGGGAACCATCTCCCAGAGAGGGTTCTGATTCGAACATCGCACACGATGCTGATCTGGTCATCGTTTTAGGTGGGGATGGATCAATTCTTCGAACTGCCCGATGGATGGGATACCAGCAGACACCCGTGCTTGCAGTCAATCTCGGCAAACTTGGATTTCTTGCTGATTTTTCGCCAAACGAAGTTGAAACGGCAATCAATGAACTTATTGCAGGCAGGTTCCGTCTGGTCGAACACATGATGTTTGAGGCTAGTATTTTTCGGGAAAATAAAATGGTCGCCAGTGATCTTGGCCTCAACGAGACCTCGCTTCTTGCCGGCCCCCCCTTCTCACTTTTTGAAGTTGAACTCCACGTAGATGACGAATTGGCAACTGTATACCGTGGTGACGGCCTGATTATTAGTACTCCAGTGGGATCCACTGCATACAACATGTCTGCTGGAGGTCCGATTGTGAGAAAATCACTTGAGGCATTTATTTTCACTCCGCTGAACCCTCACACTCTGACTCAACGCACGGTTATCGACACTGCATCTCGAAGCTACAGCTTGGTGGTACCAGCTCCAAACAACGGCTCCTCGTGTGTTGTTGATGGCCGCCTCCTACTACCACTGCAGGCTGGGGACACAATCCGAATATCACGTGCGAAACCAAAATTCTGCCTCATTGAAACAAACCAGCATGGTTATTACTCAACTCTCCGTGACAAGTTGGCATGGGGAGGAGATATTCAGAACACGTCAACAAAAATTGACTGATGTGAAATTTGACATGCCTGCCCGGTACAAGAAAAAAATGACATGAAGCACTTTGTTTTTATTTGCTTTGCAGGACTACTCACTTGCAACGGAAGCCTACCTGCCCAAGACAGTACATCAGCAGACAAATCTTCACAAATCCTGCGGTATAAGTTTCATTCTGGGGAAACTATTTCAGCAGACGTATCTCACCGAGCGATTACCGAGACCACAATCAATGGCACTACTCAGCATGTTGAAACTGCAACTGATTCAATCAAATCCTGGAAGATCACTGATGTTGATCAGGACGGATCCGCGACGCTGGAGCATTTAGTTGACCACGTCAAAATGATGACACGAACGAGTGGAATGGAGACTGTACGCTGGGATAGCGACAGTCCAGAAACTCCCCCTGAAGGGTATGGAGGTGTCCGGCTTGGCCTCGGCAAACCTCTTTCTGAACTAACGATTGACTCATGCGGGCGGATAATAAAGCGTAAGAACTTCTTTCCGAGCCCTCCTTCCAATACGGGTGACCTCATGGTCGTGCCATTACCGGATGCCCCAGTGACCGTGGGAACGATCTGGACTGTTCCAGACACCGTAGTTGTCGACCTCCCGGGGGGAAACCGAAAGTCTGTCAGAACACGACTTCGGTATCATGTATCAAAACTTGACGGAGATTTTGCCATCATCGAAGTAGATACAACGGTCCTTACACCTATTCACGACCCCCAGACAGAATCACGTCTTCTCGAGAGAATCTGGTCGGGACAAATAACATTTGATATCGTTCGTGGTTGCGTACTCAAACGATCAGTAAGCGTCGACCGACGTGTTGTCGGTTTTCACGGACCAGCGTCAAGTATTCGCTACAAAGCGAGCCGAAAAGAACAACTCGTCTCCGAGTAACCGAAATTAAAACGAGTTACAGGTATTTACGGAGGAGCAGGAACCATGGGCAATCGCCGCAATTGCCTCAACCCGCCCGCAAGACATCTTCAACACGGCGAATCGCCTGATCAACGTCCCACGTTGCATCTGCAAGCACGATGCTTGATTGAGACGTCATCCACTTACGAACCGTTTTTTCAGCTGCAAGAACCGTAGAATGACTGCGGCGACCAAAATGTCGCCCGATATCAGCGAGGGCAGCACCAGTATGCTTGCGAGCAAGAAACATGGCCAACATTCGAGGATGATTGACCGCTCTCGAGCGACGCGTTGACTTAAGGTCAGACTCGGAAATTCCAAATGCTGCGCATACCGCTTGCTCTATGTCGGCAAGGCGTAGACTTCGGGCACTTGATCGAACAAGGTCGGCAAGAGCTTCTCTGGCTAAATCTATAGTCACCGGAGCACCCAGCATGTGACTTGTCGCCTCCAGCCTGTTCATGCCACCAATCAATTCTCTAGCATGACGGGTAAGGCTGTTGGCAAGAAAATCGATGACATCCTCCGGCAAATCGATTTGCCGCTTCCTCGCCAAGCCAGAAACTATCCCCCGGCGGACTTCGTAATCCGGAGGCATGATCCCCGCCGTCATTCCACCGCGCAACCTGCCTGTTAATTCACTTCCAAGACCAGAAAGACTTTCGATATCACGATCACTCGCAAATACTATTTGCTTGCCAGCCCGGTGAAGCGTATCCACCGTACTTTGCAACTCAAGCAACGTAGCTCGCTTCCCAACAAAGAACTGCAGATCATCGATAGCCAATAAATCGACCGATCGACAACTTCTCCGAAAGCCAGGCAGTCCACTACCATGCAACGCTTGCAGAAAATTAGTCGTAAACTGCTCTGCTGAGAACATGGCTACAGCCAAGCCAGGTTGGGATTGACGAGCATGGTGACATATTCCTGCCAATAAATGACTTTTCCCAACACCACTTGGACCATGTACGAGAACAGGAGACATTTCTCCCAGACGGTTGGCTGCCAACTCAACTGCTGCGTACGCCATCCGATTGCTCGAACCGACCGAAAAGTCGTCCAACCTGACCGCAGGGCGTTGTAACCTGGTCTTTTTCGCTGACCTCAGTGACTTTTCACGCGAATCGTGATAATCCGGTCCAGCACGGAACGAGTTTTCCCGACTCATTGGTGCGTTGTGAACGTCCGACCTCTTGGCATCGGAAATAGAGCCCTTGGTGGTACCGGCCACTTTCGCATCATCAGCAGGGGCCGTGACTTCAGAGGAGACTTCTTCAAGAGGGCTCCATTTTACCGCCACAGGCCCGTCCAATATCGTACTTGCACAGACCGCCACATCCTCATTGAACGTCTTCCTAAGCCAGTCTCCGGGGTAATTAGGGTCATAAAGGACTGCTACCTGAAAGCCGCTCTCTTTTGCTACAGCTTTAGAGACATGAACCTCAAAGTTTTCACCGAACCAGACGGCAAAACGCTCATTCCCAAGCCTGGAGAACAGTGCTTCTTTTATACGTTCACCTGTCGCACATGAGGTAAACATCGGGGGAGTGCCCCCCTCACATGATTCCGTTGGAGGGTTCGATGTGCTTGATTCAGGAACTTCCGGAAGGCTAACTTCCCCTATGGCCTGAAGCTGACCTCTCCTTGAACATCCCCGAGCAGCCTGGGATGCTTTTTGAAACCGTCTTGAAGACTGATGAGAGTTCATTTTTGCCACGTTTAACGACACTCCATGTCCCGGGGCAGCTCCCGGCATTAATCCAACCCAATCGATCTCTAGCTCCGAACAAGATCACCTGCCATTCATGTCCAAGTTCATGACAAAGAAGTGCTCCCGCTCGGCTGTGAATATAGAAGTGCTAGCACTGCTGTCAAACGACCTCTCGAATAAACGCTATTCATGCTGTCTCGTGGTCATGATGTTATTGAAAACGATGGTGGAAAAGTTGTGGGTTGGATTCATGAAGAATTTCTACTCATCAAACCAGGTCTACCAACGACTTCTGACATAGTTTCTTTTCAGTATTTTCGACAAATTTGATCAAAAATAGCGTTATTTTATACTGCCTCCTGAAAACTGCAGTGAAGTCTACTAAACTTCTACTGCGTCGTTTTTCCGTCGATACCTCTTTGGTAGATCACCATGCTGAAATCTTTTTTTGGTTGTTGCTGTGGTATCCGTTTGAAACGCTGTTTTTTTTCATATGTGACTTTTGTTTTTCTCGCACTTCCTCTAAGCAACCACGTGCGTTCCTTTGCTGAAGAATCTCCTGAAAAACTAGCAGCCGATGATATTTCAATCGGTGAACCTCTTCAAATCCCACTCCATTCGGACAAGGAAGCAATCTCAGCTGAGAAAGGCTCGGAAGCCAAGGAATCTAATTCTTCCCCACCTGAAGAACTGATTCCTCCAAATCGCATCACAACAGAAATCGAAAACGGGGATGATACCAAGACAAAAAATCCATCAGAAGCAGTGACTGTATTGTCTAATGAAAAGGAAGAGACTGAGAACACTTCAACAAAAAAGAATTCTTCAAAAACTACGAAAGGTCCACAAGATTCTGGCTGGCTTGGGCTGATTGTTGATGACTCGATTATCACTGGACGGCTTGTTATCGTGAAGGTTTCTGATCCGAGCCCGGCGATGCAGGCAGGCATTCAAGCCCAAGATGTCCTCTTGGCGATAGATGGAGAGCCTGTGCAAACGGCAGATCAACTTGCAGCAGTCCTGGCAGCGATTCCACCAGACAAACAGGTGCGGGCTCTCATTGGTCGCACTGAAGGCGTCAACGAAGTCACCATGACCGCTCGTACCCGGCCTCCCAAAAGTCGTACACCAGATCCGGTTCCGCTTCCTCAGTCAGTTGATAGTCGTGGATTGTCTGCACTGGGAAATGAAGCTTCTCGATTCACTCAACAACCGACCCAAAAGACTGGTTCGAATATAGGAGTCCCTCCACCATCCGTCACAGTCCCTCCACCATCCGTCACAGTCCCTCCACCAATTGCCTCAACGCAACCCCGGCAGTCCAACACCAACCAATCGTCTCGATTTTCTACCCCCACCAAAGCACAACCAACCCCTGCCTCTCAAGCAGTTCGCTCACAAGCACCGGTGCTTGAGCAACCTCCAGCAATTAAGCCATCGGGACGCACACCGCCTGATATGTATCAAGGCCGAACTGCATTAGGAGTCCGAACCCTACCGATTGATTTGGCAACTCAAACAAGATACAGACTGCCAAGCCAGACAGGGGCCTACGTCTTTGGCGTTGTACAAAGCCTTCCTGCGTCAAATGCAGGCTTGCCTCCTGGAAGTGTTATTGTTGCTTTCGGCAATCGCCCCGTGCGATCACCCGACGAGCTGAATCGTTTTGTCAGGACTACCGCACCAGGCACATTAGTTTCACTCGAGTATGTTTTGCCTGGTGGCCAATCAAGGCAGACGAACGTTGCCTTACAAAGCATTGATCCGGCACTTGAGCAAGCGCTCATTGGTGTGCCTTCAAAAGATTCCCCCTCCGGCACTCAGACAGTTCGACGACGTTTATCTGAACCAGAAAGTTTGAAGCCGTTGCAGAACAAGTCGGAGAGCACTGCTGAAAAACCTATCCTTCTCGAAACGGAAATCCAACTGCTCAGAGAAGAGATTATGCGATTAAGAATACGAATCGATGAGCTTGAGCAGAGTGACCGTCCAGATGAAAAAAGACAGTACCGAAAACTTCTCTGACTACCTAGCCCAGCGATAGAAGATCATCCCGCAGGCTTAAAGAGTTTCTAGTGAATGCTCGGTACCATTTCCAAACGGTTGAATTCTTCAGCAAGAGAAATTCCTTGAGGCCCCTCTAGAGGAGTTGACCATTTCGCAACTCGAGAAACTTCAGGCCGCACTGGGTAGTCCCCACTTCGACGGCCTCCTTCAAGAGCCCATCTTTCTGCGTCATTGCTTAAGTAATTCAATATCTGCTCTACCCCAACACGGTGTGTCTCAAGACCATCGCGGTCAAGGTTTGGGGGGATATAAATTGGCCGGCTAATCACGGCACGACTCCGGCTTCCCGGCCGTGGAATTGCGAACTTATCCCACGTGCCCAAACGCCATGGCCGATCATACCCAAACCCCATTGCAACAATTGGAATTTTCAGGGTGCTTGCGAGAAATACGCATCCAACAGCAAGGCGACGACGAGGACCACGAGGACCGTCCGGCGTAATTGTAAGGCTTTCATTCCTCGCTCTGTCAGATAATTCTCTTAGAGCAGTTGAGCCACCACGAAAGGTACTCCCACGAACCACACCAAAACCCATCATCCGCGCAACTCGATCAAGGACATTGGCATCCGCGTGTCGAGATAAAAGCATTGCTATGTTGCAATGCCCACGTAAGTAAAGCGGCAACAAAATATTCTCGTGCCAAAAAACATATATCTTTGGACCACGGAAGTCTTGATGGACAGGGTCTACTAGTTGATCACCATACTGCACCCGAGAGCGTACCGTTCCGAGCCATTGGCGGATAACAGCTGCCGCTACGAGAGAACAGCTACCTATAGCCAATTGAGATTGTATTTTCATGGCAAAATTTATCAGCTTTTTTCACACCGAATATTTGACTCGTTGACTGACATCTCAAAGAAAGATGAAAAACACTCGCCTCAAGTGACGCCAGTTCCACAGGAATCAGCTGGTTTGGGAACCAGACCCTCCCAAACCCCCTGAAAAACTTCTTCAGCAGGACCAGACATGAAGACGGAACCTTGCCCATCCCAAGACAACTCTAGCTCGCCTCCTGGCAACTCCGCTCTGATTGTTTCACCAGTACGGCCGGTAAGCCTCCCGGCAACGCATACCGCTGAAGCACCTGTGCCGCACGCCTGAGTGGGCCCACTCCCTCGCTCCCAAGTAACCATCTTTACTCGTTCGTTTGATTGACACTCGACAAAATGGACATTCACCCGATGAGGGAAAAAACTATGGTTTTCAATGATTGGTCCAACGGTGTCCAGCGGGACTTTCTCAACATCACCACAATAAAAGATTGCATGAGGATTGCCCATCGAAACACACGTCATGCGAGTATCTAAGATCGCCAAGTCCCACCAGTCAGCATGCTTACCAATAACTACAGAATTAGAATCAATGACGGGACCATTCACCAGAGAAGAGTCAACCGGGATGTCCTTTGGTTCAAGAAGAGGTTGCCCCATATCTACCCGGACCTGACTAAGCCTTGAACTTGACGGTGAGACGAAAAGACCTAGGATCCCCCGCCCGGTCTCAACAGTCAAGTTACCGGCTGCTGCATATCCGCGTGAGACGACTATGTGCCCGACACACCTCACACCGTTTCCACACATCGCTGATTCACTACCGTCGGCATTAAACATTCGCATTCTTGCTGCTGCTTTATTCGACGGTTCAACAAGTATCAAACCATCTCCACCGATGCCACGGTGCCTATCAGCGAGCACTCGCGCAAGGGGCCCTGGATCAAATGACGCTGATTCGGTGAAGCGATCAATATAAACATAGTCGTTGCCCAAGCCATGCATTTTTATAAATGTAAGACCTTGACGAATCATTCTGTCATCCTGCGTCACCTTCATTCCACTCCTAAAACGAATCTCTGCTTCACCACACAACTGCTAAATGAATACTACTACTCTTTCACCTCACCGAGTAGACGACCACGAACACCCAGTGAATCTGTGGCATATATCTTACGGTGAAACCTTCTACCCTCGCTAAAAATCACTTTCATTGTTTACTTCCGGTCGGACCGGCCGGCTAGCCGTCCGCCGAGGCCTCGTTTTTTCCTGCCGCTGAGACTGCAACTTTTGCATGGCTGCGGCAAGTGTGGGGAACGCTTCAGTCGAAAGTTCAGGTGATCCCAGGGATCCGTCGACGTGCAAAAGGAGGAATTGCCCGCTGGCCCCTCCGAGCATTCTCTTCATCGCCGGAAGTTGCTCCTCTGCATCGCCCATTATCGACCGAAAAGTCATCTGAACGTCACCATCAAAACCAACCTCACCATTCCCAACAAGACTTATGGCATCACCTGCTAATTCAATTTCATCAAGGTATACATGCGGACCTGCAATACGAAACTGAATAAAACTTGAGCCGAAAGCATTTCGGTCAGGTGATTTCACTCGGAGCATCTTAAGCATTGCTACCACAAGCGGTAGTTCATAAACATCTGCATCACGAATCCGCAACTGACCATGACCACGTAGAGAGTGAGTTCCAGTACGAGTACCACTAATCTCAACAGACCCGAAAACTCGCCCTTTAAAACGACGAGGGGTTCCATGGGAATCACATGCAATTCGCTCAAGGTCTGCATCGGCAAGCGAGGCTGCGACCGTAAAGCCCCCAAGCCCTGAAGAGGACGCCATACCATCCACTTCTATCCTTCCTCCTGCCACCTTGGCAGAAAGTCGACGAGGCGTCATCCCATCTGAAACTGTCATGGCGCCAAATCGTACTCCTGTTTGATCCATAAGAATTGGACCTCTCACCTGAGTAAGCTGGACACCTTGCCAAATCGCGCTGTCTAAATCTATTTCTCCAACAGCAGACCATCGCTGTCCGTCAGTGCTCCCTTGAAGACTTAAGCCGCCATGCACATTATTCAGTGCCACACCTACCTCAAAGGCCCCCTGCTCTACATCAAGATGGCAGTTCCAAGAAGCCGCACATTGACGCTTTGTTGAGTTGCCTTGCTGCACAACGTTCGTTGAATAAACATCGAGGCTGCCATCAATTGAAAGTAATCCGCTGGGACCTACTGCGGCTAATGCTTTCTGCAAACCGTTTGGCAGAGCGCGCAACAACTCGTGGTCGGCACGAAACCTGTCAGCTGACAAATGAGAAAGTGAGACATGCCAGCTCCCATCTGGAAGAAACCGACAGTTCCCTTCTGTAGAAACAGTAGTACGTGCATGGACACCCCGCCACCCAGAAAGCTGAAGCAGGCCATTATTCCAGCTAAGCCTTCCTTGCAGCTGCTCTAAGCGGTACGGGAACCAAACCGGCTCGATTGACACTGAACTTGCGTGCGGAGTTGCGTCAAGAATGACTTCTGTCTTTTTTTGTCCAACTGCATGTTTTACAGTTGCAACAAAATCTGCTTTTCCTCGTGGCGCAAGGTCGTCCCAGAAACGACCGATACTGGCCGGAAGCGCATCCCGCAGTTCTTGATCCAACACAACTTCATTACCAGATAACTCAAGCGTAAGCACGCCTCGTTCTCCTGCACTTCTATCGAGGCGACCAGAACAATAAATGATTCCAGTGTCATTTCGACCTGTAATGTCCGTCAGGGTCCAATCGTCGCCGATCATCTGCACTGACCCCTGCACATTAGTTAATGGATACGGAAATCTGACATCCTTGAGAGTACAATCTCTAAGCCTGATATCGAGTGAATTCGAGTACCCCTTGGGAAACGTGGGGGAACGATCCTGGCGAAAGACAAAATCAAAGGTTCCATTGGCGTGGAGGCGTTCTAAGATTTCAGCTCCTTGGGCAGGCATTGCAGTCAACAAGCGTTCGTCGATTGGCAAGTCTTTGCCACGAACCACAACATGTCCTACCGAACCAGCATCCGTCAGCTGAACCACACCATTTACTTGAACAGGATTTCCACCAGCTTGACCCGTCAGGTGCATTGTGAGCTGTTTGTTTTCGAGAATCACAGTACCAACCGTTCTATCCAGCCGGTACGGAAATCGATAATGAGTTAATGCAATATTTCGGCACCGCAGCGAAATTTTTGGGGTTGTAAAACCATTCTTACGATGAACTTCGGCTCGAACATCAACCTCGCCCTGCGGAAGAATTTTTTGCCAGTGACCCAACCACTCAGGCGGTAAATATGGCTGCCATTGCCTACCAACAATAAGCCGCTCTGCTTCAAGAAGGCATTCGAAATCCGACTGCTTTGACCATCCTTCAACTTTTGCAGAACCTTGAAAATGTGCCCCCTCAGACTGGGCAACGATAGATTGTATTTCGAATCCTCTCTGGTTAGCCGTAAACGTTGCTGAGACGTCCGCTAACGGAAAAGGCAAACGCTGATGTTCAAAACGTCCATCACTCACATGACCACGAAGATCAAATACTGTTTCAGCAAGAGCGTCAATAGACCCCGCAGCAGATAATGAAAGCGAAAGTCGCATACTCAGACTATCGACTGCCTCTCTCCACCACGTATCTTTAAAGAATTGGACTGGGCATAGAGAGAACAGCCGTGGCTGAAAATCAAATTCTTGAAGAACTGCTTCCAACTCAAAACGTTTTGCGGAAAGAGACACCGCACCAGAAACCGTAAGCTGCTCAACCGTCTGTCCATTAAGGCTCAGACGCATCTTCGACCATGTTGCCCCTTGGCTATCAGTTACCCCTGGCTCTACTTCAAGTCGTCCTTGCTGAAATGTCTCCTGGAAAGACGATTCAACATCTTCGTAAAGTATTGTGGCCGCTTCAACAGAAACTGGTACTGCAACATTTGCATCTGTATTCCCAAATAATTTTTCAACATTCCATGCACCATCTTGAAAGTGGACTACGTGCAACGTTGGCCGAACCACTCTAATCGAGTCGATATTTGGCTGTCCCATTGCAAGATTTGCTAACGTCGCATCGCATGCGAGATGCACTTCATCAACTCGCAGAATCTGCTGCCAATTCTCAGGCATGTTCTTGTCGATAAGCGATAGCCCATGAATTACTATCCCCTTGCCTTTATTGAGACTTGCTTGCTGCACATCAACCTGCAAGCTAGGGAACCTTTTACCAAGCACTTCCTCGACATGTGCACAAATCTCATCATTAATGCGGCTTGTTCCAACAGCTATTGCTGCTACAACTCCGGCGAATGTAATAGGGACAGCCCACCGGACGAGCGACCAAAGCAAGTCTGAGAGACTTTTCACGCGCAACCCTAAAAAGTAAAAGCCTGGTGATAAAATAAAGATGAGAGACGATAGAAGTGACGGCTCTCGTCGGTCAAGACACCAATACGACCACAGAAATCTCCCTGCCCCCGCAGAACGCAAATATCGACTAATCTTCGCAGACCACCACCGGACGGCAGAAAGGCTCTTCCGGCACAGGAAACCTGTATTTCCAACAGAAACTGCTTCACCGCAGCAAGGCATACTTCATTGTGTCGCCCTAGCCATTGTGCGATTAAACACCAGAAATTCTGTTAGTCATTTTTTCTGAAGCGAAAGACCATTGCTTGTGAGGCGTGCATGAATTCCGCCAGGTAGATCGACTGCACTTGGCACAGCACTCCTCTCGGAGTTGTCAACAAAAATCATTTCGGTCAACTGCTTGAGATGCCGACTGGAAAGCTGCTGCCGTGGCCAACCTTTTCTTTTCC